>JBQCIZ010000531.1:0-22166 GCA_051953235.1 Nitrobacter sp.
ACGTCGAAATCGACGATGGCGACACGTCCGATTCCATGCTTGCGCTGGGCGTGGCGCGCCGCGATCGCCGCCTGATCGAAAAAGCAGAAGCCCATCGGCCGGCTGATCTCGGCATGATGGCCGGGCGGTCGCGTCGCGACGAAGGCGTTGTCGGCGTCGCCTACGATCACCGCATCGGTCGCCGCGATCGCACCGCCGACCCCGCGCATGACCGCTTCCCATGTCCCCGGCGACATCGAGGTATCGCCGTCGAGATAGACCAGGCCTTCCTTTGGCGCGATGTGCCTGAGTTCGTCGACATAATGCTCGTTGTGGCACAACAGGACGGAGTCCAGCGATCCCTCCGGCGCCTGCCCGCGCACCAGACTCTTGAAGCGATCCTGGCCGAGAACCTGTTCGACGGCGCGAATACGATCCGGCCGCTCGGGATGGCCCGGTGGCGTGAGATGGTCGAGGCTTGCGGGATGGGAGAGAAGAAGTGTTGTCATAAGGCTAAGGCTTCCTGATCGTCGCGCGGGCGTATGGTCCGCATGACGTGCAAGAGGTCAATGTACCGGGTTGAGAGAGGTTCCGAAAGGGAGGAAGGGATGCGGATCAGTTCACCCGCAATATCCTGTTTCCTTGTCCCGGCGCGATCGGGCTGTTTGCCTTGAAGTAGGCGAATAGCGCATCGACGTCGTAGATTCCGTATTGCGCCGCCGAACCTTCCTTGAAGGCCGTAAATCCGTCGCCGCCGACCGCGAGGAAATTGTTGACCGTCACGCGATAGGTCCTCGCGGGATCGACAGGCAGTCCGTCGATCATCATGCGTTCTCCGATCACGCGCTCGCCGAACGGTCTTGTGCCGTCCCATGCATAGCTGAAGCCGTGCGAGACCTGCAGGATGCGCGGCCGCGACGGATCGAGCCACTGCTGTTCGAGGGCGGTTTTGATCTGTGCCCCGGTCAATGTGAGCGTGACAAGCTGGTTACGGAACGGCTGGCTTGCAAACAGGTCGGCATAGGTGACCGCGCCGTCGGCCTTGCCTGGAATGTCGGTGCGGATGCCGCCGGGGTTGGTGAAGGCGATCACGGCCGCGCCTTTGTCGGCCGATGCGGTCGCGGCAAGCTGGGCGTCGGCGATGATGTCGCCAAGCGGACTTTCGCCGGTATTGCCGGGGACGCGCGACAACGCTGCGGTGATCGTGCCGGCCGGACGATTGGCGATGGGACCCGCCACCCGATCGTAGTCCGCGAGCAGCCTTGTCTGCTCCGGATCGGCGGCATTGTCGGTGTGAACGATGACGTTGTTCGCTTTCGCACTCGTCACGTCGTGCGTTCTGGAATCGAGCGTAAGATCGATTGTAGTGACGAGCGTGCCGAACTTGTCGCCCGATGTAACCAGCCGTCCGTCGATTTCGCAGGTATAGGCGCGATGGGTATGGCCGCTGACGACCACGTCGACCGCCTTGTCGAACTTATTGACGATATCGACGATCGGTCCCGAGATTCCGGGGCATTCGTTGTAGTCGCCCGTCGGAAAGCCGCCTTCGTGGATCAGCACGATGATAGCCTCGACGCCGCGCGCCTTCAGTTCAGGCACCAGCGCGTTCACGGTGTCGGCTTCATCGCGGAATTCCAATCCTGAGACCCCGGTCGGCGAGACGATTTTTGGCGTACCTTTCAGGGTGAGCCCGATGAAGGCGACGGGGATGCCGCTGAATCTCCGGATTTCATAAGGCGGGAATACGGTCTCGCCGGTCGCGGTCTCGATGGTGGAGGCGGCGAGGTAGTGGAATTTGGCGCCGGTGAACGGGTGCGGTCCCTTGCAGCCGTCGGCCGGATGGCAGCCGCCGTTCTGCATGCGCAGCAACTCGTCCTTGCCTTCGTCGAACTCGTGGTTTCCGACCGAGGAGATCGCAAGGCCCATCATCGACAGGGATTCGATAGTCGGCTCGTCGTGAAACATTGCCGAGAGCAACGGACTGGCGCCAATCAGATCGCCGGCCGCGACGAAGATGTTGTTCGGATGACCCGCGCGCAACTGCTTGACCAGCGTCGCCATGTGCTCCGAACCGCCGGCCGGGACATTGATCCGCTTCGATCTGTCCGATGGATCGGCGATGCTGATGCCACCGGGCGGCGGCCGCAGGTTACCGTGAAAATCGTTGATCGCGAGAATGCGCAAATCGACCGGAGCATCGCCTGCAGCGATGGCGGGCGTGACGATTGTGCAAGCGAGAAGCGTTGCGGCAAGGACGATAGAAGGGTTGGCTCTCATGGCCGGCCGTTCGACGCTGAGCGACAAAGGGAAGCTGTTCGACTAACTCTTCTTCCGGGCGAAGAAGGCCTTGAACGCCGCAATCGCTTCCTGCGAACGCATCCGTTCGCCAAACAGATGTCCTTCCTGATCGATCCGGCGCGTCAGGTCCTCCGGCGGCAGCTTCAGAAGTTTGTGGGAGATGGCCACGGCTTCCGCCGGCAGCGCGCAGATATCGCGCGCGACCTTGCGGGCTTCGGCTTCGGTATGACCGGGCGCAACCACGGTGTTGACGAAGCCGGCATCGCGGGCTTCGTCGGCACTGAGCGTGCGCCCCATCACCAGCATCGCAAAGGCGCGCTGATGCCCCATGGTCCGAGGCGCTAGCAGGCTTGACGCTCCCTCCGGCACCAGACCGAGATGGATGAAGGGCGTGGAGAACGTTGCGGTGGTGCTGGCGAGCACCTGGTCGCAATGAAACAGCATGGTGGTGCCGATTCCGATGGCGATGCCGTCCACGGCGGCGACCAGTGGTTTCGTATTGTGCGCGAGCGAATAAAGGAATTTTGCCGCGTTGGAAGCGCGGGGCTTGTCGCCGTCGGATGTACCGTCCTTCAGGAAGTCGTCGAGATCGTTGCCGGCGGTGAATACGCCGGAGCCGCCGGTGATGACGATACAGCGGATCGCTGGATTGTTCTGTGCGGTATCGATCGCGTCGCTCATGGCGCGATACATATCCTGCGTCAGCGCGTTCTTCTTCTCGGGACGCCGCATCGTGATGACCCGCGTCGCGTCGTCGTCGGTGACAATGAGGTGGGCGGTCATGAGAGTTCCCTGCCTTTTTGCTTGCCTTGGCTTTGCCGCAACGGATTCAGGCCAGCAAAACCGCGTCGGCGCCGTTCACCGCATCGGCGCTGTCGATCACCGTACGCTCCAATGCCGGGGCCTGCACGCTGACATTTTCGGCGAAGAACCGCGCCAGTGTGACGTAACGCTGGGAATCGCCAATTTGCTCGCCGAGATTGCGTGCGGCGAGGGCTTCTTCCGCGAGCTTGCAGCCGCCAAGTGTCGATCCGAACAGCCGCAGATACGGTGTGGCGCCGGCCAGTGCGTCGTTCGGCGCCGCCGCCAATCGCTCCAGCAGCCATTTGCTCGCACGCTCGAGCGAGCCGAGTGCGTCGCGCAGCTTCGTGCCGGTGGTGCCGAACGCGGGATCGTTCGACGTTTCCACGCGCTTGACGATCTCGGACAATTCGTCGAGCAGCGCCCATACCGACGCGCCGCCATTGACGCCGAGCTTGCGCGTCACGAGATCGATCGACTGGATGCCGTTGGTGCCCTCATAGATCGAGGTGATGCGCGCGTCGCGATAGTGCTGCGCGGCGCCGGTCTCCTCGATGAAGCCCATGCCGCCGTGAATCTGGACGCCGAGCGAGGCGACCTCGTTGCCGATGTCGGTCGAGAACGCCTTGGCGATCGGCGTCAGCAGCGCGCCGCGTGCTGCGGCTGCCTTGCGCACTGCCGGGTCCTTGGCCCGCACCGAGACGTCGAGCGCGACGGCGGTCGCGTAGCAGATGGTGCGCGAAGCCGCCGTCAGCGCGCGCATCTGCATCAGCATGCGCTTGATGTCGGGATGCACGATGATGGCATCCATACCGTTGCCGGTCGCGCCGATAGCGCGGCCCTGCTTGCGTTCTTGTGCATAGGCGAGCGCCTGCTGATAGGCGCGGTCGGCAATGCCGACGCCCTCGAGGCCGACGCCGAGACGCGCCTGATTCATCATCGTGAACATGCACTGCATGCCGCGATTTTCCTCGCCGATCAGGTAGCCGATGGCGCCGCCCTTGTCGCCCATGGTCATGACGCAGGTCGGCGAGGCGTGGATGCCGAGCTTGTGCTCGATGCCGCTGGCGTAGATGTCGTTGCGTGCGCCGAGCGAGCCGTCGGCATTGACCAAAAACTTCGGAATCAGGAACAGCGAGATTCCCTTGGTGCCGGCCGGCGCATCGGGCAGCCGTGCGAGCACGAAATGAACGATGTTGTCGGTCATGTCGTGATCGCCGTAGGTGATGAAGATCTTGGTACCAAAGATGCGGTAGCTGCCGTCGGCTACGCGCTCGGCGCGGCTGCGCAACGCGCCGACATCGGAGCCCGCCTGCGGCTCGGTCAACTGCATCGTGCCGGTCCATTCGCCCGATATCAGTTTGCCGAGATAGATGGTCTTCAACGCGTCGCTGCCGTGGGCATCGAGCGCCTCGATCGCACTGAGCGTCAGCAGCGGGCACAGCCCGAATGCCATGTTCGATGCACTCCAGATCTCGGTGCACGCGGCGTTGATCGCCATCGGCAATCCCTGTCCGCCAAAGTTTTCCGGCCCTGACACCGCGTTCCAGCCCGCCTCCGTCCAGCGCTTGTAGGCGTCGGGCCAGCCCGGCGCCGTAACGACGCCGCCGTTCTGCAACTTGATGCCGTTCTGGTCGCCCGTGCGGTTCAGCGGCGCCAGCACGTCCGTCGCAAACCGGCCGGCTTCCTCCAGCACGGCCGCGGCGATGTCGGGGTCGTAGTCGCCATAGTGGCCGGCCTCGACCGCCGCCTGAAGGCCGGCGCCATGGTTGAGAGCAAGGAGCATGTCGTTGATCGGTGCGCGGTAGGTCATGGCGGTGTCTCGCTGCAATGGCCGGGGCCGGATGAGGCCTGATCTGTTGTCAGCCGTCTTCTCACGAAACGGTACAGGTCTCAACTTGTGCCGGGGGAGCCGGTAACAGAGGATGTTACGTTGAGGGAAAGCCGGTGAGGCCGCCGCGAGCCTGAAGACGGGCACAAATGCCATTATTTGCCATTATAAAGTGCCGGATGACTGGCGACCGATCGCCTTGGGCGGTTGAAAACCCCCGGTTCACTCTATAGACCGTCGTTGCCCGAGGGATCCGCGTCGCGGTTTCGCATGGTCCGGGCCGTTGGGGCGTAGCCAAGCGGTAAGGCAGGGGATTTTGATTCCCCCATTCGGAGGTTCGATCCCTCCCGCCCCAGCCACCCAGTGCGAAATTCGGAGAATTTCCTTCTTTCATGCTGAAAAAGCCCGCCAATGGCGGGCTTTTGTGAATGGTGGATTCTCCGGAGATCGACGTTCGAACCGCCACATTCCCAAATTCCGCCTAACGTCTCCACGTAGTCATTGAAGAGTTCCCGTTTTCTGGAGACTCGGTTCAGAGACACTAGAATAAGCTCACTGCGTGATAGACGTGGCAGTGAGCTTTCAATTGATTAGGCGGCCCACAAGTAACCCGGGGTTGCCGGAGTGAATCTACGGGCATCGCTTTTGAATCTGATGGACGAGGACAATCCGACCGACGAGACTTCACGGATCGAAGCGCAGCTCGAGCAGCTTGCCGAGAGCTCCGATCGATGCCGAAAGATCATATTGGTCTCTAAAGCGGCAATCGCAGGCGGCGTCGCATTGCTGCTATTTATGATGCTCGACTTTTTCGGATCCAATCAGGTTGCCGCGATTGCATCGATTGAAAGGGCTCCGCGCATGGCGTCGTACTCCGTGACGATACGCGGAGCGTACGCGCGTGCGATCTACCTGATCTATGGTGGAGCGGATATCGAGTACGTGGTCGGGACAATAAAACGGATTGCCGACGCTTTAATGCCGATACCAAGCATTGAAATCTGGGCTCATCAACAGGTCGGCGAGCCAGCGGCGCTTTTATTCAACGTGGGCGGGCAGCCGAGCTTGGTCGAGGCTTAGGTAAATCGCTTGTGAGAAATGCGGGGCGCTAATCTCGGTCGCGGCGCAAGAGGCGGCGTTCCTTGGTCGGCCGGTCACGGGCATCCGCGATCGAGGCTGGCGAGGCTGAAGGTTGAACACAACTTAGGGGTGATCAACTGATCAGCCTACCCTTGCTTCGCCAAATTTGCTTCAAGAACAGACAGCCGGGTGTGGAGAGCTTTCATTTCCTGCTCAGCGGTCTCTATCATGAGCTTGTTGTCAATATGATGCTTGATCAGCTTCCTTTGCTGGTCAATCTCAGCGTTAACCCGGCTGATTTCCTTTTGAATGTCGGCTTTAAGGTCCACTGGAATGGTCCTGATGGGAGTGGTTCGTGCAAAAAAAGCCCCAGCCCTGTGAGAGCTGGGGCCTATAATACTAACGCTGATCAGGCTTCTGCTGGCCGCCACCCTGCTGACCGCCTTGGCCGGGTTTTTGGGTCTGCTGACCGGGGTTCGGTTGCTGACCACCTTGCTGGCCGCCCTGTTGATTTTGCTGGTTCTGTTGGTCGTTGCCCATCGAAAGCTCCTTAGTTTGAGGGACAGACCAATGCGGTGACTCAATTGTTCGTTCCTGGAGGCGAGAGCGATATTTAGTGGCCCTGGATACTGGTAAAGATCTACCCGGCTGCCTCATCATTATGAGCCTCACGGTATTTTTCGATCTCCTCAGGCTCCTTCTCGTCGATAGTTGCCAACTCTGATTTCGCATCGGCATGAGACCGCAAAAGGTCATCCAGCTTGGCGTGGATTGCTTGCGTGTCGCGATGCTCGGACCGTTGGATAAATAGCGTCATTGTCCATGTGGCCAAGGTGGCGACCCCGTGCCAGTCAAAAGTGTCTCTCTGAAAGGTGAACCAGAAGCCGCCATAGGCGATGACCGTTAGGAACGCGAATGGGTTCGCGCTAAACGACCCCAACTTCGTGAGAGTGGATGATGCTGCCTTGCCCAACATTGAAAACTCCTCATCCGCGGCGTGATGCTAACCTGATCCAGGCCGGTGCATGATCGCTGGCATTGTCCTCCCCACGCACGTCGCCGTCCACACCGGCCTCTAGCAAACGCGTGGCCAAGGCTTTGCTGAGAAGGAAATGATCGAGTCGCAATCCGTGATCACGCTCATAGCGATCGCGCCAATACGTCCAGAAGGTATAGACGCGCTCATCCCCGAAGACATCGCGCAGCGCGTCCGTCCAGCCGCTAGCCAGCAGGGTGGCGAATGCTTTTCGCGGCGCCGGCTGAACGAGGGCATCCTTTGCCCATGAGTTCGTCGGGTAAATATCGAGATCGGTCGGAGCGACGTTGTAGTCGCCGACCAAAAGCGTCGGATGACCTTCCTTCTGCAATTGAGCGGCATGGCGCGCGAGGCGCGCAAACCACTTCACTTTGTAGTCGAATTTCGGGCCGGGCTGCGGATTTCCGTTTGGAAGATAAACACAGCCGATCAGCAGGCCTTCCACGGCGGCCTCGATGTATCGCGCTTGTCGATCTGCAGGATCCCCGGGCAGTCGCCGTCGTGTCACGATCGGCGGCGAGCGTCGCGACAGGATGGCGACCCCGTTCCACGATTTCTGTCCCTCCCACGCGCAATGGTAGCCCGCTTTCCGAAGATCGGCCTCGGGGAAGTCTTTAGCCTCGCATTTCAATTCCTGAAGGCACGCGATGTCGGGTTTGCTTTGCTTTAGCCATCGCAGCAGACCCGGAAGGCGCTTATTGACATTGTTGATGTTAAAGGTCGCGATCTTCACGAGGTGTAGCCCGGCGGTTCGTCGCCTCGGTCACTGCTTGGATGAGCGCTTGCTCAAAAAGGCTTCCAGGCGTTCGTCGAAATCTTTTCGCTGATCTTCAAGTGGCCGCTCGAAGACATTGTCTTTCGATACTAACCCGCGGCTTTCGTCGGGCTCAATACTCTCGACATTACAGTCTTTGAACGTGCATCGCGTGAAGGCGATCTGCTCGGTCGCGTCATTCATCAAAAGCGTGCATCTCACAAAAATGCATTCATCGTATCGACTAAAGTTGAGCCGGTCGCGGACGTCGAAAGTCTCGGCATAGAAAACTTCGTTCCAGAAAACACGCTCTTCGTTCAGAAGTGCCATTGGCTTTTACGGTCTCCTAACCTCGGCCGATCTAGGTGTCTATTTGTCGTCTTGCAAAACCATCATCAATCAGGTTTCGGCACTATGTGGCTTCGCTTCTCACGCCAGTCTACGATCCCGCGCGATTTGTTCTTTGCATTTCGCTCAGATCGGATCGCTGCATTTACCTCACGGCGCGGTTCAACGAGGCCGACGCCATCTGCCGATTGGTATTTCGGGGCGGAGGATCCATGAGGCGCTGCGGATTTTGGCTGTATGGTCGGCGAGCGCGCATGCCCCGCGGAAGGATCGTGTCGTGCTCAAGCTGAAGACGAATTGGCGGCCTTTCTGGCACGAACAGCGCCCACATGCGAGCATGTCAGTATTTCCAGTCGTCGCTGTCCAGTGCCCGCGACAATCGCAGCAGAAGGTCGTTCAGGAGTTCTTTATCAGCGGCGGTGAAATCTTTGAATAGCCTTGCTTCGCGTTCGCGCGAGACTCGCGCCAGCTTTATCGCCAGCTTTCGTCCTTCAGCCGTTAGCTTCGCAATCGCAGCGCGTCCGCGCGATCGCGTCTGCTCCACGAACACCAGCTTGCGCTCTTGAAGCAGGGCAAGACTGCGGCTTGCGGCAGCCTTGTCGATGTCGGCTGCATCGGACAATTCGCTGACATTGAGGGATTCGATCCTGCTCAACGTCAACAGCAGGCGCCATTCCACCGTGCTGATGTCCCAGGCAGCGCGGTAGTAGGCCGTCGCACCACGGCTGAAGCGTGCGCCGAGAATCGACACCAGAACGGCGATCTGTTCGCGCGCGAGGATCCCTACGACATCTGAATAGTTGGGTTCACTTGCTTGAACCGCCGATTCTCTGCTCGTGGGCATAAAAAAACTCCTGTCGTCTCGAATGCCTGCGCTAGCGCCCGATGAAAGCGCATTGATCTCGCTCAAAATTTATTTGACAAGTCATTTATTGATACGTCAACATAACGCAACCTCCGAAACGCCAAGAATGCGGGGAGCTTATGGTAGGAAATGGCCAGGACGCGACTCCCGGTCGCGCCGGGAGATATGCGGGTGCAATCGATTGCGACCTTCACCCTGCCGTGCCAGGCATGGGCGTGCTCACGCCTTATCTCGACGACTACTGGCGCGAGATGATGTCGGTGCGAGCGCTTGATCGCCTGAATCTGAGTCTGACCAGCTATCCGCAGAATGCTCCGTTATCTTGCCGCCCTGACTGGTTGCTGGATCAGGGCCGTAAACCCGGGTCTTCGCTCGAGGCCATGCAGGCGCATGTCCTAAATCCCTGTCAGTCGCGGTACGGCATTCTCAATTGTCTGTATGGCGCCCAGGTGTTTCATAGCGAGGATATGGCGGCCGCCTTCTGCCGGGCCACCAATGACTGGATTCGCGATGAGTGGTTGAGTCGCGATTCGCGGCTGCGCGCATCGATCGTGATCCCGGCTCACAACACCGAACTTGCGGTCGCAGAGATCGATCGGCGCGCCGATGATTTTCGCTTCATTCAGATCATGATGCTGGTGTCCGGGGAGACGACGCTTGGCCGGCGGCAACTCTGGCCGATCTATCGGTTGGCCGAACGCCTGAAACTCCCGATCGGCATTCATGCCGGCAGCGCCTATCGCTATGCACCGACCGCTGCGGGTTGGTCGTCGTACTATGTCGAAGACTACATCGCCCAGTCCTGCGCCTTCGAAAGTCAATTGCAAAGCATGATTTCGGAGGGCGTGTTTGCGAAGTTTCCTGATCTGAAGGTCGTCGCCATCGAATCCGGCCTGACATGGCTCAGCGGGTTCATCTGGCGCGCCGACAAGACTTGGAAAGGCGTCCGCGCTGAAGTGCCTTGGGTGAAGCAGGCGCCGTCGGAGATCATTCGCAATCACGTCCGCTTCACCGTGCAGCCGATTGACGCGCCGGATGAGCGCGATGCCATCCTGCGTCTGACTGATCATCTGAAATCGGACGAGCTGCTACTGTTTTCCACGGATTACCCGCACTGGCAGTTCGACGGGGACGCGGCCCTGCCGAACGGATTGCCGGATGATCTGTTCCGCAAGATCGTCAGCGAGAACGCGCTCGCCATTTATACCCGATTGGCCAAGACCGGCCATGCGCTGGAGGTTGTCCAATGAGCACGATCGAATTGGAACAAAGCTCGTCAGCCAGATACAAGCTGCGCGTGATCGATTGCGACATCCATCCGGCGATGACCTCGTGGACCGAGGTTCATCCCTATCTCGAGAAACAGTGGATCGACCATCTGTCAGTCTATGGCAGCCATCTCCGTCACGCGTTCTCGGAGGCGCTGTCGCATCCCCGCATGTCGCCCGACGCCGCCCGGATCGATGCCTATCCCGAGGAGGGCGGTCCTCCGGGATCGAGCCTGGATCTGATGCGAACGCAACATCTCGATCCGAACGGAGTCGAGGTCGGTATGCTGATTCCACTGCGCTGGAATCCGGGCAGTCAGCGAAATCTGGATTTCGGGGCGGCGCTGACGCGCGCCATGAACACTTGGCAGATCGAGCGCTGGGTCAAGCCAGAGTCGCGGCTGCGGGCCTCGGTTCTTGTCGCGCAGGAAGATGCCGTCGCTTCCGTCACCGAAATCGATGCGCGAGGAGGCGATCCGAATTTTACGCAGATCCTGCTTCTGCCGCGCACTGACGAACCGCTCGGCCGTCGGCGCTACTGGCCGATCTATGAGGCCGCGGTACGCAATAACCTGCCGATCACGATTCACGTCGGCGGCACCAATGGCCATCCGTCGACCGGTGGCGGTTGGACCTCCTATTACATGGAGGAGCATCATTCCGTCGCGCAGACCATGCAGGCGGTTCTGACCAGTCTGGTGTTCGAGGGCGTGTTCGAGCGGTTTCCGAAATTGCGCGTCGTTATTATGGAAGGCGGGCTGGGCTGGATTCCGTCGATCAATGCTCGCATGGACAAGAATTGGGCCCGGATGCGCAGCGAAGTGCCGCATGTGAAGCGGCCGCCATCGGAGTACGTTCGCGAGCAGGTGTGGTTCAGCACGCAGCCGATGGAGGAACCGGGAAACGCCGCCGAACTGATCGATCTGTTCGATCGCATCGGCTGGGACCGGTTGTTGTTCTCGACGGACTATCCGCACTGGGATTTCGATGACCCGCGTTATGCGTTCAAGGCGAACCTGAGCGAGGCGCAACGCGATCAGCTTCTCTACGGCAATTCGCAAAAATTCTACGGACTGGGGTGATGACGCGGCATATCGTTGCAACGGTTGACGAGATACCGCCCGGCCAGCGCAGGTTGGTGAATGTGAACGGCAGGGACATCGGCATCTTCAATGTCGACGGCGAGTATTTCGCCGTCAGCAACCGTTGCCCCCATGAAGGCGCATCGCTTTGCAAGGGCCGTATCGTCGGTCTGGTCGAGGCCGCCGAACCCGGCGCCTACCAGTACAGCCGGCGCGGCGAGCTCATTCGCTGCCCCTGGCATGGCTGGGAATTCGATCTGCGGACCGGCAAATCCTGGTGCGAGCCGGATCGCACCAAGGTGCGCCGTTTCGACCTCAAGATTGAATCGGGTGGATCGCTGGTCGAAGGCGAACTGCGGGCTGAAACATTTCCGGTGTCGATCGAGAAGCAATACGTGGTGGTTGAAGTCTAGAGCGATTCGGAAATCCGGTCGCAGCGGCAAAAAGATAAATTTCGAGGAGGGAGACATGTTGAACAAGCGGGAATTGGCCAAGGCTGCGATAGCGGTCTGCGTTGCTGGTCTTGTCGTTCCGGCGCATGCGGCAGACGCATCCTGGGATGCGGTTGTCGCTGCCGCCAAGAAGGAGGGCAAGGTCGTCGTCTACAACATGACGCTGGGTGCGCCCTATTTCAAAGATGTCATGAAATCTTTCGAGACCAAGTACGGGATTCCCGTCGAAAGTCTCGATCTGCGTGCCAGCGAGCTCGCCGAGCGGATTCGCACCGAGCAGGCGGCTGGCCGCTATCTTGGCGATGTGGAGATGATTTCCTCGACGATGATCGAGGAACAGCTTCAGAAGGGTGACTTCATCCAGAAGCTGCCGCCAATTCCCAATGTCGCAAATCTCAGCCCGCAGTTCAAAGCAACCGAGTTCAGCGTGCCGGCTTTCAACCAGCCCATGGGTATCCTGATCAACACGCGTATGGTCAAGGATGATGACGTTCCAAAGAGCTGGGACGACCTCAACAACCCGAAGTGGAAGGGTAAGATTTTGTCCGATGACATGCGTCCGCTCGGCAGCGGCAACGCCATGTTCTCCATCCTCGAAAAGACCATGGGCAAGGAATACAACGAGAAGCTAGCGCAACAGAAACCGTCTTTCAGCCGCGATATGCGCAACGATGCCCGCCGCGTCGCACGCGGAGAATATCCGATCTACATTCCGCAGATCTTTGCCTTTACCTCGGATCTCAAGGGCCTTCCCGTGAAGGTGATTATTCCCAAGGAGGGCGCCCCGACGGCCGAAATGGATCTCGCCGTCCTGAAGAATGCGCCGCATCCGAACGCCGCACGTCTGTTCATCAATCACTTTCTGAGTGTCGAATCGCAGACGACCTACGCCAACGCCTGGATGCTGCCGGTGGTTGGTGCGGCGGCGGATAAAGCCAATCTCGATGCGCAGCCGTTCGTCCACGCAAAATTGCTTGGACCGGCGAAGCTTGCGGATCGCCCATCGATGATGGCACTGGCCAAAAAACTCTATCCCTGATCGTCGGGTATGACCATTTCAGCGGGAGATCGGGTGGATAGTCTCGGCGCAGTACCAGCGCCGAGATTGTCGGGAATTATCGGGCGGCTACAGGCAATGCCGACGGGCCGGGTCATTTGCCTGACGCTCCTGGCCCTGCTGCTGGCGTTTCTCTCGGTCTATCCGCTGTCGATGCTTTTATACGGCAGCCTGCATTCGACGCCGCCGGGCGTTGCGGGCACGTTCACGCTCGAAGGCTACCGGGAAGCCTTCACGCAGCAAAGCGTGGTGTCGCTGCTCAACACGGTCGGAATATCGCTCGCCAAAACGATTCCTTCTCTCGTGTTGGCCGTCTTGCTGGCTTGGATTCTCGCGCGAACCGACACACCGGCCCGCGGTACGCTGGAAGCGCTGATCACGCTGCCGTTCTTCATCCCGCCGATTTTGACGGCGATGGCATGGGGCATGCTGGGCAATCCGCAGGTCGGGCTGCTCAACCAGACATATCAATGGATCACGGGTTCTACGTATGCGCCGATCAACGTCTATTCGTACGGCGGTGTTGTTTGGCACATGATGCAATATGCGGTGCCTTTTCTGTTTCTGCTGATCGTCGACGCATTTCGCGCGATGGATCAAAGTCTTGAGGAGGCCGCGCGCATGTGCGGCGCATCACGGCTGCGAACGTTCTGCACAATAACCCTGCAACTTATGCTGCCGGCGCTGACCGGTGCGGCGATCCTGAGTTTCATTCGAGGTATCGAAAACTTTGAATCCCCTCTGTTTTTCGGAACGCCAGCCGGCATCCGTGTAATCACTACCGACATCTATGATTCGATCAATCAGCGCTCGCCGCCTGAATACCAGTATGCAACCGCCATCAGCTTTGTGATCATGGCGCTGCTGTTCCTGATCGTGCTGCTGCAGTGGCGGATCCTGCGCGGCCGCAGCTTCCAGACCGTGACCGGGAAGGGCTATTCACCGACGGTTATGAAGCTCGGAAAATGGCGCTGGCTCACTTTCGCTTTTTGTATCCTGTTCTTCTTTATCACTGTCGTGCTTCCGGTCGGTCAACTCCTGATCGGATCGTTCTTCAAGTTCTTCGGCTTCTATTCGCGGGACATGCTGACGCTCGACCACTATCGGGAAGTCTTTGCGAGCAGCGATTTCTGGCGCGGGTTCGGCAACACGATGCTACTGGGCTTCTTTGGCGCCACCTTGACGATGTTGTTGGGCGGCGCGGTGGCCTACATCTCGGTTCGCACGAAGTGGCGCGGGAGGCTTTTGATTGACGCTATGGCCTGGTTGCCGTGGATGATGCCGGGCATCGTGCTCGGCGTCGGCTTCCTCTGGGGTTTTGCGCTGCTTCCTCATGCGATACCGATCTATGGCACGATCTGGGCGTTGCTATTGGCCTACATATCGCTCGGGACGCCGCTGTCCGTGCGGGTCATGTCCAGCGCCTACGCGCAGCTCGCATTCGATCTCGAGGAGTGTTCGCGCGTGCATGGCGCGAGCTGGCTGCAGACCATGTGGCGAATTGTGATCGCGCTAGCATGGCCGTCATTCGCGGTGGGTTGGGTTCTGATCTTCTTTGGAATCATGCGCGAGCTCAGCGCGTCGGTCCTGCTCTATTCCGTCGGCTCCGAGGTGCTGTCAGTCGTCTTGCTGAAACTCTGGGCCAACGGCAACGCCGAACAGGTCAGCGTGATCGGACTGCTCATGATGGTTATGGTGATCGTGTTCCGCTGGGTGCAGCTCAAGGTCATCAAGAGCCGCATCAATGCCTTGTAACCGGATCTGGTAACGTCATGTCGAACGTGATTCTCGAAAAGGTCAGCCGGAATTTCGGCCAGTTCGTCGCCGTCAATGGCGTGGACCTGCGTGTGAACGAGGGTGAATTCGTCACGCTGCTTGGGCCCTCGGGTTGCGGCAAGACAACGACGCTGCGCATGGTGGCTGGCCTTGAGCAGAACACCGGTGGCCGCATCAGCATCGGCAACGAGGTCGTCAGCGATGCGGCGAGGGGACTGTTCGTACCCTCAGAGCGCCGCCGGCTCGGAATGGTTTTTCAATCCTACGCGATCTGGCCGCACATGACAGTGTTTGACAACGTGGCTTATCCGCTGCGGGTGCGCCGCAAGTCCACCTCTGAGATCAAGGATATGGTGTCACGAGCGTTGCGTCTTGTTGAGATGGAGGGATTTGCCGATCGTCCTGCGCCGGCCTTGTCCGGTGGTCAGCAGCAGCGCGTCGCCATCGCACGCGCGCTCGTCTTCGAGCCGAGCGTGTTGCTGCTCGACGAGCCCCTGAGCAATCTCGATGCCAAGCTTCGCCTTCAGATGGGTGACGAGTTCCGGTCGATCCAGAAGCGGCTTGGCATGACGAGCCTCTATGTCACACATGATCAATCGGAAGCGATGGCGCTATCAGATCGCGTAGTGGTGATGGATCGCGGCACCATCCAGCAGATCGGTGCGCCGGAGGATATCTATCGCCATCCCGCCAACCGGGTCGTCGCGGCATTCTTCGGAACACCGAACCTGCTCGAAGCGAGCGTGGAATCCTGCGCGCGAATCGATGACCGTCGCTTTCGGCTGGAAGTGGCCGGAAAGGGCTGGCGGGGCTCGTGTGAGACGGCGAGCGAAGTGAGGTCGGGCGGTACCGTCACGGTCATGGTGCGACCGGAGGATGCGCGTATCGCTACCTCCGGCGGCGAAGGGAATGCAGACGAACTGACATGGTCCGGACGGATCGTCCATACGATCTTTCGCGGACCCACCCGGTCGATCATTGTGGAAACTGACGGCGGCTGCATGAATGTCGATGCGCCGCCGTTTGGAGGCTACGCGGTCGGCGACAATGTCACGGTGAGGGTTTCGCAGCGCGCGGCCTGGGCGGTGGCAGAACCAGCACCGGCGGTTTCGGCCGCATAATCAAGCGGCGCAGCCGACCTGAGGGGTCGTGCTGCGCCGCTTGCAGATTCGTTCGATCGTTTCAGCGATAGATCTGTTTGGCGAGATCGAGCATCTGGTTCATGCGCGCCGGATCGGTCGTGCCGAGCAGCTTGCTCTTCTGCATTTCAGCGATCGCGGGATCGACGCCGGTCAAGGTCTCGGTCGTCACCGGCAGAAGTCCCAGTCTGGCGAAGACCTGCTGCATCTGCTTGCCGAGATAATAGTTCATCAACACGCGGGCTGCATTGGGGTGCGGTGCATTCTTCAGAAGAGCGAGGTCGTATCCGATATAGGGCAAGCCTTCCTTCGGCGCGAGGAATTTGACGGGCAGGCCCTTGAGCGTTGGGGCTGCGGTCAGGCTGTCGGGTATATAGAGCGGGTACTCGCCGCGCGCGATCCGCCGCTCGTTCGCCGGAATTTCCCGGCTGAACTTGAGATCCTGTTGAGCCAGCTTTTTGTGAAAGTCCTGACCGAAACGGTCTTCGAGGACGGAGAACAATACGCCGCCGCCCCCCAAAGCACGGAAATCGTCGCTGAGTATCTTGCCCTTCCAGCGCGGTTCGGTGAGATCCATCCAGCTCTTCGGCTCATCTGCGGGCTTAACGAGCTGGCTATTCGCGAGGATGCCGTAGATGATCGCGAATACCGGTAGCCGCATGCCGTCGCTTTTGAATTCCGGCTTCAGGTTGCCGAGCGCCGGCAACGGTCCAAAAGGATCGAAGACCTTATCCTCCTTGATCTGAAGCGTGGTCGTGGTTCGACCATTCTCCGATACGTCGGCGGCATTGCGGCCGGCGGTATGCTCGACGCGGATGCGCTCGCGGATCTCGCTGGCGCGCGCTTCGAGGATATCGACCGTGATGCCGAAATTCGCGGCCATATCCTTCTTGAGATCCTGATGGGCGGCAAGGCCCACAAAGGCGCTGTAGACTACGACATGGCCTTCTTTCTTGGCGGCTGCGACGATCTTGTTCCAATCGTCCTCTGCGTGCGCACTGCGGGACGCCGACAGCAACGCGGAGCCCGCCAATCCGAGCAACGCGGTGCGCCGCGTGATCGAGTTGCGATGTGCTTTATCGTTTTTCGAGTTCATGACGTTACTCCGCGGCTTGCTGGCCCGGAGCGGGCCAACGGATGGCAGCTTTCAGCTGCTGTTGATATGCGTCCTGCCAGTCCGTCTTGTCGTCGGCATAAAACGAGCCTGCGCGCGCCTTCCAGAATACCTCGGCATCGTCGACACCAGGAGGCACCGTGCCCTTCTCTGCGAAAGCGCGAGCGGTTGTCAGCAGACGTCGCCGCGTGCGCGAAATCATGATGTCGCTCGGCGCGAGATGCTCCATGGTGTGATCGACGATCGGTCCCATGCTTTCGGTGACCGCCTGGTCCTGGATCACGATATTGCGGATGCCGGTGTAGGTGCGGTTTTCGCGCTGCGCGGCGCGGTCGATTTCCCAATCGTTGCGGGGATTCTGCACGGCCCGCCAGCGGCCGAACCAGTCGGTGCTGTTGGGGAGATAATCGAGCTTGTCGGCACCCGGGATGCCGCCGCCCGATTTCAGCTTCGAGGACGAATAGGTCGCGCCTTTGGCGCGGCCGCCGTAGATCGAGATCAGCATGGTATGTTCGTCGTCCATCGGCACCCACGCCTTGGCGACGACATGATCCGCGAAGTCGGCGTTCGGCGTCTGGGTCCAGAACGGCAGGCTGAAATGCGCCATGCGCCAGTGCATCTTGCCGCCGGCTTCAGGGCGGAACGCCCCGTACATCGTGCCCCATTCGGTATCACCGACCTTATATTCGGGTGCACGGTTGGCGACTGTATGCCGCGCTGGATGACCTTCCTCGAAGTCATCGGCGTTGACGTGGCCGGCATGGAGGAATCCGAAATGCGAGGTGTCGATATCGCCTTCGAGGCCTTGCAGCCAATTGGCTTCGCGTTGCAGCAAGGTAACGGTCAAATCCTGCTCGGGAACGAATAGTGCCTCGTGCATCGGCAGCGGTGGCGCTTCCTCGCGCGAGCCCATGTAGACCCAGATCAGCCCGGCCTGTTCACGCACCCGATAGCTCTTGGCGCGAACTTTTTCCTTGAAGCCTGGCGGGGGCAGGTTCGGCATGTCGAGACACTTGCCGTCGACGTCGAATTTCCAGCCGTGATAGACGCAGCGGATGCCGTTCTGCTCGTTGCGGCCCAGGAAAAGGGACGCGCAGCGGTGCGGGCATCGGTGGTCCATCACGCCGACGCGACCGGAGGTGTCGCGAAACGCGAGGAGCTGTTCGCCCAGCAGCATCAGCCGCATCGGATCGCCATCGGCCTTCAGTTCGGACGAAGCCGCAGCCGGAATCCAGTATTGCCGCATCATTTCGCCCATGACCGTGCCCGGTCCTACCCGGGTCAGATCGTAACCGTCGGTTGCTTTGGACGTCGTGGTTTTGGATGCCGCCTTGGCCATACCCATCCTCCATCGTTTGTATTGCGGTGCAGCGTGTTTGCCGTGTCGCACCGGCCTTTTAGAATAGTTGCATTCTGCAAGTATTCTAAAGAGCCGTCAACGAAACGATTCGTGAGCAAGATTCTCGGCGTTGTATCGCTTCCGAGTGCCCGCTATCGTCGCGTTCCCTTCCACAGGAAGTCATTTGAAGATCTCATGAATAGTTCGAAAACCGCCGCCATTCCGCTTGAGAACTGGATCGGGTACCGGTTCAGCATCATTTCGGTGCGGCTTGGTGAATTCGTCGCCCAGATGTATGCGAGCCGCCATGACCTGAGCATACCGGCCTGGCGCAGCCTCGCGGTCATCGCCCGCTATCAGCCGTTGACGGCGAAGCAGTTGGGCACGCTGACCTCATCGGATGCCTTCAAGGTTGCCCGTGCGATCGAACTGTTGGTTCGCCGCGGACTGATCCATCGCGACGTCGACAAGGCTGACCGGCGGCGCGCCAATCTCAGGCTCACGGCGGACGGCCGCAAGATCTACAAGGATATCGAGAAATTCGTGGTGAAAGTCGAATCCCGGCTGACAGCAACGCTCAGCGAGACCGAGCGCCAGACCTTGGGGAAGGTGCTTGATAAACTGGATCACCAGCTTGAGACGGAAATCAGGACCTGCGACTGGAAAAATTTCCTGAAAAGATAAGTGTTATGTACGGCCGGCGGTTGGCTTGGACGGTTTTAGTGATGTCCGGCGCGTGTTTTTCGCGGAGTGCCCGAACTTGATCATCGTGTCTCACGAGATGTCTTTCGTTCGACGTGCCGCGACACGAATCGTCATGATGAATGGCGGTATTGTGACTGAGGAGTTGCGTGATTTCCATGCGGCCGATCTATCAAACGCGAATGGTATCGGTGCTTATCTGCGCGACTCTATGTAAGAGGCTGCGATCAGCTCGATACGAACTATAGATCAGCCCACACGTGCCCTAGGTACACAACAATAAGCGACCCGGTCAACCGGCCGAATTGGCAACGGCATATGTCATGCTGGCCGATCCGCTCCCGAGCTGCACGTTACCAGTTTGGTAGACGCTACATCGCCAATGCGCTCGTCGTGGTCGAATAATGCGTAAGGCATACGCGCTCCTTCGTCTGGACGCGGAGCAGAGTCATCTTGGATGGCATTGTGGCTGCCTGATCACTGAGCAAAATTCCCTGATAGGCGATTTCAATTCCCTGTTTTGATTTGTAGGGAATTTGTCGTTAAAGGACTGATCGGCCGGTACTTTTGCGCATTGAATATTAAATTACGGAGCAAATTTCCCTGAAATCCCTGTTAAATTCCCTGTAAGCAGCAAACTTTATAGGAGACTTCAACGCGCAGCACTGCGTCGCCAGCCAAAAATCGGCAACTTTGGAAAGAATTTTCCCAAAAATTTCCAACCCTATTCGTAGAAACTCTCGTTTTGGCGAGACTTTTGGCGGAGACAAATTTTGATCGGGCAAAGCGGCTTGACCAGGCCGAGATCGCGACGCCGATGCGTTTCGTCAGGACGCAAAAGCGCAGGGCTATTGTCTTTTGCAAGGCTTGCGTTGAATCGTTTCTGCCCATGCCCTGTTAGTACGATCGATGTTGAAATTCGGCTTCGTGCCTATCACGACAAGCTCGGATTTTTCGAACGTCTCGTCCGTATTCTCCGACGTAATTTCCGAGCCGACCTTGTGTAGCAAAATCGTTCGGCCGTCGGTCAGACGGAAGCGTCCCTTGAGGCGATAGATGTTGAGTGCAGGATCCCGTGCGAAAGCCATGAGCCTATCGAAATCGACTGGCTCCGGGCTGGTCCAATTCCAACTCTCGAATGGCGGGACGTGAGGCCTCAGGACGGCGGCCTTCTTCGAAGCGGATGTTGTCGTGGCTCGCTCATTCAGAACCTGCCAGGCCTGGCGATCACCTTTTTGAAGGACGGCGACCGGCGCGGAAAGGCCGAGTTCGGCAAGCATGATGTGAAAGTCAGCGAGCTTGGTTGCCGCGGTCGTGTCGACCTTCGTGAGAAGGATGAGGTCGGCCGATCGCAGCTGTCGCAACAGCGTGTCATTCAGTCTGGGGTCGGCCAGGATGCCGGCGAAATTGACGGCGTCGACCAACACGACTGTCCGCGACATTTCGAGATCGGGCTCAGCAATGGCGATCTGGGCGACCTTTGCCGGATCGGCGACGCCGCTGGTTTCGATCAGCAAATGATCGAACTGCTCGCGCGTGCGCAGGATTCGGTCGATGGCGTCGTAGAGGTCGCCGCCGATCTGGCAGCACATGCACCCGTTGGCGAGCGCGATCACATCGCCGTCGCGTCCGCCGATCAGCCTCTCGTCGATGGCGATCTTGCCGAAATCGTTGACGAGCACGGCGACCCGCAGGCTGTGGTCGCCGGAGAGGATTGCATTGACGAGCGTCGTCTTGCCCGCGCCGAGATAGCCACTGATGACCGTCATCGGCAGCGGCCTGGTGGCTCTCGGGTCCAATGACGTGGTCATGATCGTCTCAGACGGGGAAGTGATGTCCGCCCACGACCGTTCCGAGGACGGGCACGTCTTTCAGTTCAACCGCCGGTACCGCAAGCGGATCCTTTCCGAGCACGGCGAAATCGGCCTTCTTGCCGGTTTCGATGGAGCCGATCTCGCTGTCCAGCTTAAGTGTAAAGGCTGCGCCGAGCGTGATGGCGTGGAGCGCAGCCCCGACGGAGATTTTCTGGTTCTCGCCGAGCACACGGCCGCTCGGCGTCAGCCGGTTCACTGCACACCAGGCGACATGCAGCGGTCCCAACGGCGTGACCGGAGAATCCGAATGAATGGCAAGCGGCACGCGATGCCGCAAAGCGGAGCCGCACGCGTCGATCCGCATGGCGCGGTCCGGCCCCATGGTGCGCTCATAGTGCTGATCGCCGAAATACCAGATGTGGTTGGCAAAAAGATTCACGCATAGACCGAGCGCCGCCATGCGGCGAAACTGGGAGTCGTCGGCCATCTGACAATGCTGCAGCGTGTGACGGTGGTCGAAGCGTGGATGGCGCGCCTGCGCTTCCTCAATCGCATCGAGCGCGGCCTCGGAGGCTTCGTCGCCGTTGACATGGATGTGCATCTGCACGCCTTCCCGATGCAGACAAACGATCTGATCTTTCAGGCGGTCGGGGGGCGTGTTCCAGATGCCGTTCGGATGCCCCATCAGATAGCCCGGCCATTTGAGCCGGCCGGTGAAACCCTGGATCGAGCCATCGGCCATCAGTTTCACTGCGCCGAGCCTGAGCTTGTCGGTGGAGCGCTTGCGGAGTTCCGTCGCACGCCGGGCGACCTCCTCGGGTGCCTGAGTCATCCCGTTCAGCGCCGGCACGATGCGCAATTGAAAGTCGTCACGTGCGGTCACGGCCGCGAGTTTCGCAATGTCTTCCTCGGGTAGTTCGTTTATCAGGTCAGTGCTTGTCGTCACACCGACACGCATCGCGGTGCTGGCGAATCCGCGCATGGCCGATTCAGTCCGGGCCAGCGCCCGGAAATCCACGCCGAGACGACGCATCAGTGGAAACATCGCCGCCATTTCCTGCAATTCGCCATTCGGCTCGCCGTCGTCAAAACGTGCGACGCCGACTGCATTGGTGTTTCGGTCATAGCCTGCAATGGCAAGAGCGGCCGAATTGGCCGTCATCAGATGGAAATTGGAGTGCATGATGACGACCGGCCTGTTTGCCGAGACTTCGTCGAGGTGGCGCCGATTGAGCCGCTCGGTCGGCAGGAAGATCGGATCGAAACCCCAGGCGATCAGCGGCTTGTCGGCAGGCAGCGACGCAAGCGCGCGCTTTAGTCCCGCCATCACCGCGGCGATGTCGGCGAGGCCTTCCCATTTCCGTCCCGCGGGGTCGATGCGATCCTGATGCCCGGCATAGGCATAATTCCACATCGCTCCAGTCATCA
>JBQCIZ010000532.1:0-3746 GCA_051953235.1 Nitrobacter sp.
GTGTTTACCAAGGGACCGCGCGCCGGTTTCGACTACGAGAAAGATACGTTTCGTCTCGACGTCCCCATCCTCGGAGATGAATGATGATTCCCGTCGCGGTTCCTTATATCGCACGTAACAGCAGCGCATATGTGAACGAAGCGCTTGGCGACGCCGCGATTTCCGGCTTGTTCGGCCGTTTCCTGCCCGAGTTCGAGCGCTCCTTTGCGGATTACATCGGCGTCGAGCATGCGGTGACCTGTTCGAACGGCACGACGGCGCTGCATCTTGCGCTTGCGGCGTATGGAATAGGGCCCGGAGACGAGGTTCTCGTGTCGTCGATCACGAACATGGCGTCGTGTTACGCCGTGCTCTATTGCGGCGCGACTCCCGTTCCCGTCGATATCGACCTCGATACGCTGTGCATGTCGAGCGAGGACTGCTTGCGCAAGATCACGCCGCGGACGCGCGGCATCATGATTGTCCACCTGTTCGGACAATCGGCGGAAATGGATCGGCTCAGCGCCATTGCCGCGGAGCATGGTCTCGCAGTCTTCGAGGATTGCGCCGAATCGCATGGCGCAACCTACGACGGAAAGCAGACGGGCTCCTGGGGAACCGCCGGCTGTTTCAGCTTTTTCGCCAACAAGATCGTCAACACGGGCGAGGGCGGGATGGTCACAACCAACGATGCCGCCCTGGCCGAGCGGATGCGCTCGATGCGGTCGCTTTCGTTCGGCAAGGTCGACAAGTTCCTGCACGAGGGAATCGGCTTCAATTACCGGATGGATAATCTGAAGGCCGCCTTGGGTTGCGCGCAGATGGAAGAGATCGAGGAACTGGTCGCAGCCAAGACCCGAATGGGTCAAACCTACAACGAACTGTTCCGCAATGAGCAGAGATTGATCCTGCCGGTCGAGCGGCAGCGGGCCAAGAATGTCTACTGGATGTATCATGTGCGGCTCGCCGATGACGTGGCGCCGCGCAGGAACGAGATTCTCGGCAAGTTGCGCGATGAGGGGATCGAGACCCGGCCGGGCTTTGTGTCCTATACGCTGCAGCCCTTCGCGGACAAGGCGATCGTCGAAGCCAATCCCTGTCCCGTTGCGGAACGTGTTTCATATTCGACCTTTTATGTGCCGTCTTCCCATGACATTAGCGAGAACGTGCAGAGGCACGTCGCTGAAACACTTATCAAGTATTTGGATTGATTATCGTTGAGGCGCTGGCTCATGGTCTGGGGCCGGCGAGCATTTCGGCTCGGAGACGAGTCCGGCATTCAGGTATGAAGCAATGAGCGAAGGCATATTCGACTCGTCATCGGCGTACTACGACCTGCTTTACGAAACCAAAGAGTATGACAAGGAAGCCGTCTATATCGGCGAGTTGATCCGGGAGTTCCATCCGCACGCGAAGACGATCGCCGATCTTGGATGCGGTACGGGCATGCATGCCTGGCGGTTTGCGCAACAGGGTTACGAGGTCGAGGGAATCGACCAGAGCGAGCCGATGCTAAAAGTTGCTCGCCAGCGGGCTCCGGCTTATCCCGGCGTCGATCATGAACCGCGATTTGCGCAAGGGGTTCTCGAGCAATTCCGGCTGGCCGAGCGGAAAGACGTCGTCGTCTCGCTGTTCGATGTCGTGAGCTATCTGCGGGACTACGACGCCTTTCGGGCGTTCGCGGAGAACGTGCGCTCCGCCCTGAAGCCGGGCGGGCTGCTGATCTTCGATTGCTGGTATGGCCCGGCAGTTCACGCCCAGCGCCCCGGCGTCCGGGTGAAGCGGCTTGAGAACGCTGACATCAAGCTTACGCGGATTGCAGACGGCGACTTTCATCCCGATCACAATCAGATCGACGTCGGCTACGAAGTCTTCGTGACAAGGAAAGCGGACGGCGTCATCAGTTCGTTCCGCGAGATGCATCGCTTGCGGTGCTACTTCGAAGACGAGCTTGATCTGCTTTTGGCGCGGTCAGGCCTGGAGCGGCTCTTCACGCGACAGTGGCTGACGGGGAAGGCGCCGTCGACGTCGAGCTGGAGCGTCTTGTTCGGCTACAGGCTGAAGACGACTGGATGATCGCGCAGCGCATGTTCTGAAACGGCGGTTGGTGGATGAGCCCGATTACTCCTGGAAATGTGGTTCTTGCGATAAGACGGCGGGCAGTGCTTGCTGTCTACGTCGGCATTGCGGCGATGTTGCTGATTTTCTTTCCGGTGTTGTACGTCGCCAAGACGGGAGAGCTTGTCCGAACGTATGTCTATCTCATTTCGTGCTGCGTCTTCCTGTTCTTCGTTCCGGTTATCCTGATCTCGGAGCTCTGGCTTCGAAAGGTCAGCATTGAGGAGTGGAATTCACGGAAAGAGGTTTTCGGCAAGTTCGGCGTCTTGCTGTTTTTTTCGGCGGCATTCGTGTTCTGCTGCGGCTTTCTCTACGTGAGCGTTTCCAACGACCTGTTTTTCCGCCGCATTGGATTCGAAGGTCTGGTCAGAAATTCCCTGGCAATGCCGCTTGCGGATCTCGCCATCCATCGATCCTTCATGGAAGTGGCTGTCACGATGGTCTGCGCCGGCCTTGCCGTGCTGCTGAGTTCGATACGATTCGGTTCGGGTCGGTGGATCGTGTGCGCGGCGCTCTGGCTCGGCACGCTGCTTCCCTATTTTGCGTTTGTTTTAATCAACAACCGGTTCCAGCTCGGAATTCTGGAGCTTTGCCTCGTTTTGACGGTGCTTTACATCAGGCCCGGACTGCTCGGCGGATTCTTGCCGTTCTCGGCGCTGATCGGTTGCCTTATCGTCTTTACGTGGTTTTCTATTCGCGTCGCCGAGAATATCCGGCAGGAAATTTACTTGACCGGCTGCATCGACGTTCGTGCGCTGAATCCGTTCGAAACGGCCTATCATCTTTACGATGCGCACGTTGCGCAGGGAGTCTGCCGAGGGGTCAGCTTCAAGAAGGCGCAAATCAAGGATCTGGTCAAGGAGGGCGAGAGCAAGGAGAAGTCCAAAGGGACGACCGGCAAGAGTGTCGTCGACCACTATCATGAAGCTCTTCGTCTTGCGATCGACAGCGAAGTCAAGCGGCCGCTGGTCGAGCGCCTGAACGGACTCGCGCTGATGGCTGACATCACCGGGCCTGCCGCGACAAAAGGCTGGGGTATGGGCCGCGTCTGGAGCAACTCCGTTCTTCTGTACTATTACTACTTCTTCGATCGCGAAAAATACCTGTCCATTAAAACCGGCCTTGCGACCAATCCGAAGGTCTACGAGGTGAACTATTATCTCGGGGAAAAGATCAAGGACCGCGAGTCGTCCGTTCTGAGCGACATCTACGGAAATTTCTCGTTTCCGGGAATCCTGTTCGCGGGCGTGTTCGTCGGCTGCCTGATCGGATTTTCGCAAAAGGTATTGTTGCGATCGAGGAACGTCGGGCTTGTGGTTCTTGCGCTGTTCGTATTGGAGCGCGTTCTCTACGCGGAGAAGGAATTCATAACGCTCGTGCTGGATTTGATAAAGTTCAGCCCTGTGGTGCTGATATCGGCGGCCCTGTTGTGGGGAGTCCGGGTCGACAGGCACAAGACTGCCGATCATCGCGATGCCGCAGCAGCCCCGTAGCGGCGCAGTCTCGATCCAGCGCTAGGGCGCAGCCTTGCGCAAACCTGCCGCCATCGCCGAGATCAGCGGCTTCATGAAGAACGCGTCGTTGGCCGGCATGATGTCGGCCCGCAGGCCGTAAGCCTTCAACTCGTCCGAGACAACAGGGCCGACCGA
>JBQCIZ010000533.1:0-4064 GCA_051953235.1 Nitrobacter sp.
TGATGCCCTATGTCGGGCGCTATCGCGGCCGCGCGCTGCTCGCGCTGGTGGCGCTGGTTGTGGCTGCGATCACGACGCTGGTGGTGCCGATCGCAGTGCGGCGGATGATCGACTTCGGCTTCAGCCCCGAAGGCATCGCCATGATCAACAGCTACTTCAGCGTGATGATCGGTGTCGTCGCGGTGCTCGCCGGTGCCAGCGCGTCGCGTTACTACCTGGTGACGACGATCGGCGAACGCATCGTCGCCGATCTCCGGCGTGACGTGTTCACCCATCTGATGTCGTTGTCGCCGATGTTCTTCGACAGCGCCCGCAGCGGCGAACTGGTGTCGCGGCTGACCGCGGATACCACGCAGATCAAGTCGGCGGTCGGCTCGTCGGTGTCCATCGCTTTGCGTAACCTCGTGTTATTTATCGGCGCGACCACGATGATGGTGGTGACGAGCCCGCGGCTGTCCGGCTTCGTGCTGGCGGCGATTCCGCTGATCGTATTGCCGCTGGTGGCGTTCGGGCGCTGGGTGCGGCGGCTGTCGCGCAATGCGCAGGACACGCTTGCGGAGGCCACGGCCTATGCCTCCGAGCTGGTCGGCGCGATCCGCGTCGTGCAGGCCTATACCAACGAGCGGCTGGCCGGGGCACGCTTCGGCGGTGAAGTCGAGAGCGCCTATGCGGCGGCCCGCAATTCGGCGCGGGCGCGTGCGGTGCTGACCGCCATCATCATTTTCATCGTGTTTACCAGCGTCGTGATGATCCTGTGGGTCGGCTCGCATGACGTGGCGACCCACAGCATCAGCGCTGGCCGCCTCGGCCAGTTCGTGCTCTATGCGGCGTTTGCCGCCTCCGCCCTCGGCCAGCTCAGTGAGGTCTGGGGCGAGATGTCGGCGGCGTCAGGCGCGGCCGAGCGGCTGTTCGAATTGCTGCATGTCCACTCCGAGATTACAGCGCCCGCGACCCCGCGCGCGCTGCCGTCTCCGCCGCGTGGCGATGTTGCGCTGGATAGTGTGAGCTTCGCCTATCCGGCACGGCCGCAGGTCAACGTTCTCGACAATGTCTCGCTGGCGGTGAAGGCCGGCGAGAAGGTTGCGATCGTCGGTCCGTCCGGCGCGGGCAAGAGCACATTGTTTCACCTGTTGCTGCGGTTCTACGATCCGGCGTCGGGCACGATCTCGTTCGACGGCGTGCCGCTGCGCAGCGCCGATCCGGGCGAGGTTCGGGCGCGGATTGCGCTGGTGCCACAGGACTCCGTGGTGTTCGCTGCGACCGCGCGGGAGAACATCCGCTTCGGGCGGCCGGGTGCCTCCGACGCCGAGGTCGAACGCGCCGCCGATCTGGCGCATGCCACCGAGTTCATCCGCCGCTTGCCGGGCGGCTTCGAGGCGCAGCTCGGGGAGCGCGGCGTGACGCTGTCGGGCGGCCAGCGCCAGCGTATCGCCATCGCGCGCGCGATCCTGCGCGATGCGCCGCTGCTGCTGCTGGACGAGGCGACGTCGTCGCTCGACGCCGAATCCGAAACGCTGGTGCAGACCGCGCTGGAAGAGCTGATGAAACACCGCACCACGCTGGTGATCGCGCATCGACTCGCAACGGTGTTGTCCTGCGACCGCATCATGGTGATGGACCAGGGACGCATTGTGGAGCAGGGCACTCACGCTACGCTGGTCGCGGCCAACGGATTGTACGCGCGGCTCGCACGGTTGCAGTTCGAAGGGGTGTAACGCAGATAGTGCGTCATGCCCGGACTTGATCCGGGCATCCATCTCCGTGCAAAGAGTCTTCAAAATGATGGATTGCCGGGTCAAGCCCGGCAATGACGGCTGAAATGGAGAAGCTCACGCCTTCCATTCCATCCTTAGCACCGGCCGCCCTGAGGTCGGGTTCACATCGTCTCCTGCGTGTCTAAAGCCGTTGCGTTCGTAGAAGCGGATGGCGCGGGCGTTGTCGAGGTTGACCAGCAGCGTGATATGCGTGGGCGACAGACGCTTCGCCTCGTCCATAAGAGCCGAAGCGATGTCGCTGCCCCAATGCGCGGGCCCGACCACGAGTTGATCGAGATAGCCGGTAGCATCGATGGTGACGAAGCCGGTCAGTTCGCCGGATTGTTCGGCAACCACGATGGTGGCACTCGGAACGACTTCGTTGCGCCAGCGGTCACGCCACCACGTGACGCGGCTTGCGAAATCGATTGCGGGATAGGCCTGCTGCCAAGTCGCCTGCCACAGCGCGATGGCGGCGTCTTCGTCAGAAGGACGATAGGGACGGAGGACGAACGCCGGCATTATACTCCCTCTTCCCGCTCTTGCGGGGAGAGGGGTGGGGTGAGGGGCTGCGATCCGCAGATGCTGCGGGCGATGTAGAGCGCCGTGCCTTGCCCCTCACCCGGCTTTTCTCGCTGCGCTCGAAGCCGACCTCTCCCCGCAAAGAGCGGGGCGAGGTGAGCCAGTGCGCATGGTTTGCTCCACGTATCCATAAACTCAATCACCGTTCCGTCAGCTTCAGCTCGATGCGGCGGTTGCGCTTGTAGGCCTCTTCGGTGGTACCGGTGTCGAGCGGCTGGAATTCGGCGAAGCCCGCGGCGACCAGGCGTTGCGGCGGCACGCCGAGCGACACCAGATACTGCACCACCGAGATCGCGCGTGCCGACGACAATTCCCAGTTCGACTTGAAAATCGGGCTGTTGATCGGCCGCGCGTCGGTATGGCCGTCGACGCGCAGCACCCAGGCGATCTCGCTCGGGATCTGCTTGTCGAGTTCGGTCAGCGCCGAGGCCACCTTGTCGAGTTCGGCCTTGCCTTCAGGCAACAGCGTCGCCTGTCCGGTGTCGAAGAACACCTCGGACTGGAACACGAAGTGGTCGCCGACTACGCGGATGTCGGGCCGGTTGCCGAGAATGGCGCGTAGCCGTCCGAAGAATTCGGAGCGATACCGCGAGAGTTCCTGCACGCGCTTCGCCAGCGCCACATTGAGCCGCTGGCCGAGATCGGCGATGCGGGTCTGCGATTCCCGGTCCTTCTTCTCCTGGGCGTCGAGAGCGTCCTCGAGTGCGGCGAGTTGCCGGCGCAGCGCGCTGATCTGCTGGGTCAGCACCTCGACCTGCGCCAGCGCGCGCGACGAGATCTGCTTTTCGGAATCCAGCGCCTTGTTGAGTTCAGTGTTGCGGCCAGCGGCATCGTTTCCGGCGCTCGCGAGACCTTCATAGAGTCCCTTGACCCGGTCGCGCTCGGCTTCGGCCGAAGCGAGGCCTGCGCGCAACTGGCTGACCTCGTCGCCGAGATTGAGCTTGCCGAGTTTCTCCATCGACAGCAGCTCGTTCAACTGCGCGATCTTGGCGTTGAGCTGGTCCAGCGCCTTGTCCTTGTTGCTGACCTGCTGCGACAGGAAGAACTGCACGACCAGAAACACCGACAGCAGGAATACGACGGCGAGCACCAGCGTCGACAGCGCGTCGACGAAGCCCGGCCAGTAGTTGAATGCGCTCTCGTTCCGGCGCGTGCGTGCAAGGGCCATCGATGTGCCTTAGTTCTTCTCCGGCTCGCGCGCGAGCCGCTCGAGAAGCTTTCTGATTTCGCGGTTCTGCTCGCCCTGTCCGTCCGCCCACTCGCGGATCATCTGTTGTTCGGTGCGCATGTGGGCGACAAGGCCCTGAATGGCCTCCGCGAGATTGGCCATCGCGGTGGTGGTGCTGCGATTGGAGCCCATGTCCTGCACGGCGGTGCGAAGTTTCTCGATGGCGCCCTGGACTTCGACGGAGGATGTTTGCGGCGTTTCGCCGCCATATTCGCGCACGGTGGTGGCGAGCCAGTCCTCGAGGTCGGTATAGAAGCGGTTCTGCGCCTGGCTCGATTGCAGATCGAGGAAGCCGAGGATCAGCGAGCCGGCGAGGCCGAACAGCGACGACGAGAACGAAATGCCCATGCCGCCGAGCGGCGCGGCGAGGCCTTCCTTCAATGTGTCGAACATCGCGCCGGCATCGCTGCCGACTTTCAAGCCGTCGATCACCTTGCCGACCGAGCCCACGGTTTCGATCAGGCCCCAGAAGGTGCCGAGCAGCCCGAGGAACACCAGAA
>JBQCIZ010000534.1:0-5670 GCA_051953235.1 Nitrobacter sp.
AAACACCGCGCCCAGCGTAACGAATCCGATAATCCCGTGATGGATCATGAAACCGATGGCATGGAGTGGATTGAGCGCCAGCCAAACTTCGGGATGTTTGACGATCTGCGGGATGGCGGCGGCCGCGATCATGGCAAACCAAACGCACATTATCGGTCCAAACAACGCTGCGACGCGCGCTGTCCCGCGCGACTGAACCGCAAACAGCGCCAGCAGAATGATCACGGTGATCGGCACCACATACGGATCGAGCGCCGACGTCGTCAGCTTGATGCCCTCGATGGCCGACAGCACCGTGAGTGCCGGCGTGATTACCGCATCGCCGTAAAACAGCGCGCCGCCGATGACGCCGAGCAGCACGATGGTTGCCGCGCGATGGCTCGCGGCGCGTTGCGCCAGCGCCATCAGCGCCAGAATTCCGCCCTCGCCGTGGTTGTCCGCTCGCAGCAGGATCAGGACGTATTTCAGCGTCACCACCACAATGAGCGCCCACAGGATCAGCGAGAGCACCCCCAGCACGGCTTGCGAGCTCGCGGCGCTTCCGGTGGCCCCGGACGCCACGACGGCCTCACGGAGCGCGTAGAGCGGGCTGGTGCCGATGTCGCCATAGACCACCCCGATACTGCCCAGCATCAGGGCCCTGAAGCCGGCCGTGGAATGGCTGTCGCCAGCACCATTTCCAAGTCCGTTTGCCGCCGGCGTCGCCGCGGCGGGGGCTACTATGTCGCTCGTCATGGGGGATGGGCCTCAAAAATGCTTCACCGCACAATGCGAAGCGACGGGCTTATAGTCCCGCGCCTGATGCATGGCATACGTGGATTTCAGGCCTCAGACATGCGTGAATCGCATACCTCGCGTATTTTAGCAGGTTCGGGGCTCAGATCGTGACCTGAGTACCCACTTCCACGACTCGCCCGGTTGGGATCTGAAAATAGTCGGTGGCGTCGTTGGCCGACCGGCTCAGCGCAATGAAAACGTGATCCTGCCAGAGCGGCATCCCCGACTGGGCCGAAGGTTTGAGCGACCGCCGCGAAACGAAGAACGACGTCGCCATGATGTCGAACTGCCAGCCGAGTTTGCGCGCAATGACGAGAGCTTTGGGGACGTTCGGCGATTCCATGAAACCGAAGCGCAGCCGGACCGTCGAGAACTTGTCGCTGATGTTTTCCATCCGGACGCGCTCGGCGACATCGACCCGCGGCGTTTGCGCAGTCTCGATCGTGAGAATGACATTGTGCTCGTGAAGCACCTTGTTGTGCTTGAGATTGTGCAACAGCGCGGTGGGCACGAAGTTGGGATCGCTGGTGAGAAACACCGCCGTGCCCTTGACGATATGCGGCGGCCGCTTCTCGAGACTCTGGATAAGATCAGCCAGCGGCACCTCGATGCGCCGTGTCTTGGTGACCAGGATCGCCGCACCGCGGCGCCATGTCCAGATCAGCATGACCATGGTGAGGCCGAACAGCAGCGGAACCCATGCACCGTCAAACAGCTTGAGAAGATTGGCGCTGAAGAACGTTATGTCGACCACGACCAACGGAACGATCAGCGCCGCAGCCGTTGCCGCACGCCAGTTCCACAGCTTCCAGATCACGACAAAGCCCATGATGCCGTCGGCAACCATGGTGGTGGACACCGCGATCCCGTAGGCCGACGCAAGACCGCTGGACGTGCGGAACATCAACACCAGCAGCAACACGCCGATCAGCAGCAGCGTGTTGACGCGCGGAAGGTAAATCTGTCCGGCATGAGTCTCGGAAGTGTAACGGACTTCGAAGCGCGGCAGCAGTCCAAGCTGCACGGCCTGACGAATCAGCGAATAGGCGCCTGTAATCACCGCCTGGCTTGCAATCACCGTCGCCGCGGTTGCCAGAATAACCAGCGGCAGGATCATCGGCTCCGGTGCCAGACGGTAGAAGGTGTTTTCAATGGCTTCAGGATGGGCGAGGATCAGCGCGCCCTGTCCGAAATAGTTCAGCAGCAGCGCCGGCAGAACCAGACAGAACCATGCCGCCTGGATGGGTTTGCGGCCGAAGTGGCCGAGATCGGCATACAGCGCCTCACCGCCCGTGACCGACAGGAAGACCAATCCCATGATGACGAGGCCGATCAGGCCATGATTGAGAAGAAAGTGAATGGCGTACCAGGGATTGACGGCTAACAGCACGCCCGGGTCTTCGTGGATGTGCAGAACGCCGAGAACCGCGATGGTCACGAACCACAGCACCATCACCGGAGCAAACGCCGAGGCGACGCGTGCCGTACCACGACTCTGCACCGCAAATAGCGTGACCAGGATCAGCAACGTCAGCGGGACGACATAGTGTTCGAGTGCCGGCGCAGTGAGTTTCAATCCTTCGACTGCGGACAGCACCGAGATCGCCGGTGTGATCATGGAATCGCCGATGAACATCGATGCGCCGACCACGCCAAGCGCCAGCAGGAGTAGACTTCGCCGCCCCAGCGCCCGCTGCCCGAGCGCCATCAGCGACAGGGTTCCCCCTTCCCCGTTGTTGTCGGCTCGCAGCAGCAGGAGAACGTATTTTGCGGTGACGACGATAAACAACGACCACAGGATCAGCGACAGTACGCCGAGCACGATCACTGGCGTCACCGTCCCGTTTTGCGCTGCGTGATTCACCGCCTCACGGAATGCGTACAGAGGCGACGTTCCGATATCGCCAAAGACCACGCCGATACTTCCGAGCGTCAACGCCCAAAAACCGGTCGTCGTTGCCGAAGCTTCGCCTGTGGCTTCGGCGGATGTGTCGCTGACGGCCATGGTATCTAGCAAACGCTCTGATGATTGATTTGATCCGGGGCTATCGCCCACCAGCAAATGCCCGTCAATCCCGCCATCATAACATTGGAGGCCCCTATTGACCTGTCTGTCAGATTGCCTCAGCCTGGTAAAATAGTATTGTGGATAATCAGGGCTTCAGATTGGGCGGCAACGGGGGCGCCTCGCGCATCAGCGTGATGGTCACCCGCCGGTTTGCGGCCAGCGAAGGATCGTCCGGAAACAGCGGCATGCCGTCCGATTTGCCGGATACCGCGAAGATATGGCTCGGCGGAAGCCCTTCCCGCTCGAGGATCTGACGAACGGCGTTGGCGCGGTCGGCAGACAGATCGAATCCGTCATAATCGCTGCGCGCCGGCATGAAGTTCGAGGCGGTGTGGCCGGTGATCGAAATCCGCAGCGGCGTCGCCTTGAGCGGGGCCGCGAGCTTCTTGATCAAAAGACGCGTGCGCTCGTAAGGCACCTTGGAGCCCTCCGCGAACATCGAGCGTCCGTCCTGATCGACGATCTCCAGATTGAGACCTTCCTTGGTCTCCTCGAACATGATGTGCTTGGAGAGTTCGGTCAGCTCCGGCATATCCTGCAGCGCCTGCCGCAGCGACGCCGACGCGAGCGCGAATTCGCGATCCGTCTTGAGTCGCGCGCCAGCCGTCTTGGAGCGCTCCTGCTCATCGGGCGTCGGCGTATTGGACGCTTCCTCCGGAGGGATGTGCGCGGAGTTCTTCAGCTTCGGCCGGGTCGGTAGGCCGTCCGACTCGATGATGCCGGAATAGCGGACGTCGGTCTGCACACCGAAGGCATCGCGCATGGAGCCGGCGACGATCTTCAGCTTGTTGTTGTCCATGGTGGAGAACGCGACGAGCATCACGAAGAAGCTCATCATCAGGCCCATCAGGTCGGCGAAGGTGACGAACCATCCGTGTCCCCCGCCATGCGCATCGCCGCGTTTTTTCTTGGCCATTGCGGATTTCCCGGATCGCCGTCAGGTCACGCCGGAACGGGCTCGCCTTCCTCGTGGCGATGCTTCTCCGGCAGATAGGCGAGCAGCATTTCGCGCACCAGCGCAGGGCTCTTGGAATCCCGGATCATCAGGATGCCGTCGATGATCAGGGTGCGATTGGTTTCCTCGTCCAGCAATTTGCCGTGCAGCTTGTCGGCGATCGGCAGACAGAACAGGTTCGCGACCAGCGCGCCGTAAAGCGTCGCGAGCAGCGCGGTCGCCATAAATGGACCGAGCTTGGACGGGTCGGTCATGTTGGCGAACATCTGCACCATGCCGATCAGAGTGCCGATCATGCCGAACGCCGGTGCGCAGTCGCCGATGGCGCGGTAGATCTTGCTGCCTTCGTCGAGATGCATGAGAAAATTGTCGCGATCGCGTTCGAGATTATCGCGGATGAACTCGAGATCATAGCCGTCAGCGACGAACCGGATGCCCTTGGCTAAAAACGGCTCGTTGGTTTCGACCTTCTCAAGTCCGACCGGCCCCTGCTTGCGGGCGATCTCGGCGATCCGCGCCAACTCATCAACGAGGTCGCGCGCCGAGAGGCGGCTCATGGTGAAGGCAAACTTAGCGCCGAGCGGCAGGCCGTGAAGGATCGCGCCGAGCGGAAAGCGGATCATCGTCGCGGCGGTGGCACCGCCGAAGATGATGATCATCGCATGCTCGCTGATGAACATGTGGAGATCGCCGCCCATGAAGACCATCACGGCGATTACGATCATGCCGAAGGTCAATCCGGCACCCGTCATGATATCCATGGAGCACTCCAACGCACGCGAACCGCCGGCCATCCTGGACGGTGGCGCCGCTTATTCTAGGCGGCGCCTGACACCCTAGCGTTGGCGCCATTAAAGAGGCGTTACCCTTAAACGGCGGAAGGAGCCTTGTGACCCGGCAACGCTACGCGGACGGCCGAACCGTATCGCACGGCCCGGAATCTCAACACTTTGGTAACCTTCGTTCGCATGCGGCCGGCACGGCACAGCTGGTGACGGGCGCAGCAGCGCCGTCGCAGATATCCCGGATATGAAAGTAGCGTTCAGTGAATCTCGGACGACCGCTTGAGCGCAGCCTTCAGCTTCTCCAGTGAGAAATCGGGACTGCGTGCAATGTCGAGAATGGGCGTTTCGCGCCGGCCGCAGAGTTCGGCGGCCTCCGGGAGCTTTGCCGCGATATCGATTGGAATGACGACCGCGCCGTGCTGATCCGCATGAATGAGGTCATCGGAATGCACCGTCATGCCGGCGACCCGAACTTCCCCGCCAAAGCTTTCCGCATGAACCCAGGCATGCGAGGGACCGATCGAGCCCGCGAGCGCCTGGAAGCCGGGCGCCCATTGCGGAATATCGCGGATCGACCCGTCGGTGATGACGCCGAGGCAGCCGAGCGCCTTGTGCACGTTGCTCTGCACCTCGCCCCAGAATGCGCCATAGCCGGCATCCGGCCCGTCGATATCCTGGATCACCGTGATGCGCGGTCCGAACCCGGTGCCGACATACTCATAATAGGCGATGCGCCGCGCAGCCTGTTCGGCGGCGGGCAGTCCCGACTGAACCGCCGAGCGGATCGTCACCGTGCGCGCATAGCCGACCATCGGCGGGAGATCGGGAAACGGGCAGACCAGCGGCTTCGTGGTGTATCCGATCAACCGGCGCTCCGGCGCGACGATCTCCATGGCGTTACAGATCGTCGGCGTATCGTAGCGCGCCAGCGCTTCGAGGACGGATGCAGGAAGCGGCGCGGTCGCTGATGTCGTCACGGCGTTTTCTCCGGTTTTTTATCCGATCGGTTCCGCCATATACCCGACTTCCCGCGCGGACCCAATACGAAGCGCTCCCCAAAGCAGGGGCGGCATACCGGACATTCT
>JBQCIZ010000535.1:0-2147 GCA_051953235.1 Nitrobacter sp.
GACCCAGACCGGCATCGTCACCATCGCGCAGATCGAACCGATCGCGGTGATTTTCACCGCGCCGGAAGAACAGTTGCCGCAGATCAAGGATGCTCTCGCGGCCGGTGCGCCGAAAACGATCGCGTATTCCACCGACGGCAAGCGGATCCTCTCCGAGGGGACGCTGGCGCTGATCAATAATCAGGTCGACACTACGAGCGGCACCATCCGCCTCAAGGCAATCTTCGAGAACAAGGATCACAGCCTGTGGCCCGGCCAGTCGGTTTCGACTCGCCTGCTCGTCTCTACTCTGAACGATGCCGTCGTCGTCCCCGACGACGCGGTCAAGCACGGAACCAGCGGGCTCTATGCCTATATCGTCAACCAGGACAGCAAAGCCGAGCTTCGCAAGATCAAGACCGGCAAGTCGATCGACGGCAAAACCGTTATCGAGGACGGACTGACCCCCGGAGAACGTGTTATAGTCGCCGGGCAATACCGGGTTCAGCCGGGCGCGGTGGTGACCACGAAGGTCGCGGACTCCGAGCCCTCTGACGGCAAGGCTCGCTAGTGTGATGAACGACAGCATTTCTGCGCCGTTTATTCGCTATCCCATCGCAACCTCGTTGCTGATGGCGGGCATCCTGTTTGTCGGCCTGGTCGCGTTCCCCCTGCTCCCAGTCGCGCCGCTGCCGCAAGTCGATTTTCCGACGATTCAGGTTCAGGCAAGTCTGCCGGGCGCCAGTCCCGAGACCATGGCATCGTCGGTGGCGCAGCCGCTCGAGCGGCAAATGGCGCAGATTCCCGGCATCGCCCAGATGACGTCGACAAGTTCGATCGGATCGACCTCGATCACGATCCAGTTCGACCTCAATCGAAACATCGATGGCGCCGCCAACGACGTCCAGGGCGCCATCAACGCGGCCGGCGGCCAGTTGCCGAAGAACCTGCCGAGCCCGCCGACCTATCGCAAGGTCAACCCAGCCGACTCGCCCATCATGCTGCTGTCGGCAACGTCCGACACCCTGCCTTTGACAACGGTCAGCGACGACACAGACGCCCAGATGGCGCAGCAGATCAGCCAGATCTCAGGTGTCGCACAGGTGTTCGTCGGCGGACAGCAGAAGCCGTCGGTCCGTATCCAGATTGATCCGGCTAAACTTGTCGCCAAGGGCCTTTCGCTCGAGGACATCCGCAGCCAGATCACCTTGACGACGGTCGATAGCCCGAAAGGCAGCATCGACGGCGGTACACGCAGCTACACGATCTACGCCAACGACCAGTTGACCGCCGCGAAAGACTGGAATGACGTCATCATCGCCTACCGCAACGGTGGGCCGCTGCGCATCCGCGACATCGGCCAAGCCGTATCCGGCCCCGAGGACAACAAGCGTGCGGCATGGGCGGATGGCAAACGCGGCGTGTTCCTCGTCATCTTCAAGCAGCCGGGCGCCAACGTCATCGACACCGTCGACAAGATCAAGGCGGAACTGCCGAGACTAATCGCGTCGATTCCGCCGGCCATCAAGATCAAGATCATCAGCGACCGCACCGAGACGATCCGCGCGGCCGTCGAGGACGTGCAGTTCACCCTGCTCGTCACCATCGCCCTCGTCATCATGGTGATCTTCATATTCCTGAGGAGTTTCTGGGCGACCATCATCCCGAGTGTCACCGTTCCGCTCGCGCTGCTCGGCGCATGCGCCCTGATGTGGCCGTTCGGCTATTCGCTCGACAATCTCTCGCTGATGGCGCTGACCATTTCGGTCGGGTTCGTGGTCGACGACGCCATCGTCATGCTGGAAAACATCAGCCGCTATATCGAGCAGGGCGAAAAGCCCATGGCGGCGGCGCTGAAAGGCGCCGGCGAGATCGGCTTCACCATCATGTCGATCAGCATTTCGCTGGTCGCGGTGCTGATTCCGCTGTTGCTGATGGGCGGTATCATCGGGCGCCTGTTCCGCGAATTCGCGGTGACGCTGGCAATGGCGATCTTCGTGTCGCTGATCGTATCGCTGACGCTAACGCCGATGATGGCGTCGCGTTTCCTGCGCAACCAGCATAACGTCCGTCATGGCCGGCTCTATCAGCTCAGCGAGCGCGGCTTCGACGCCATGCTGAACGCCTACCATCGCGGGCTCGATCTGGTGCTGCGCTGGCGGCGGACC
>JBQCIZ010000536.1:0-4813 GCA_051953235.1 Nitrobacter sp.
GAGCTTGGTAATAATGTCGTTGGCCATGATGCCGGCCTTGGCTGCCGGCGTGTCGTCGATCGGCGCCACCACCTTGATCAGACCGTCTTCCATGGTGACTTCGATCCCGAGACCGCCGAACTCGCCGCGCGTCTGCACCTGCATGTCACGGAAGCTCTTCGCGTCCATGTAGCTCGAATGCGGATCGAGGCCCGACAGCATGCCGCTGATGGCGGATTCGACGAGCTTGCTGTCGTCGGGCTTTTCGACGTAGTCGCTGCGGACGCGTTCGAACACGTCGCCGAACAGGTTGAGCTGGCGATAAGTGTCCGACGTTGCGGCACGCGCGCTCGATCCCATCAGCACCGACCGGGGCTGGGTCACGAACAGCGTCAGCGCCGCACCGGTCGCGGCACTGAGAAGAATAAGAGACGTCTTGCGCATCATCCGCGAACCTTTTCGCCTTTGTTTGCAGCCCACCATGGGCCTGGATCAATAGGAGTGCCGTCCTTACGGAACTCGATATAGAGAACAGGCTGACTCGCGTTTGCCGCAAGAATCGAGGCGACGCGGGAGGTCGATCCCATCGTCGCTACCGGCTCTCCGGTCAACACGAACTGGCCAATGCTAACCGAAATACGCTCCATCCCGGCGATGAGCACATGATACCCGCCCCCGGCATTGAGGATCAAGAGTTGTCCATAGCTACGGAACGGCCCGGCATACACAACCCAGCCATCACACGGTGTTGTGACCTGCGCCCCCGGACGGGTTGCCAAGGAAATGCCTTTTTCCACGCCACCGGAGCCGTCGGAACCGCCGAAATCACGGATCTTCGTGCCGTTAACCGGAAGCGTAAACAGGCCCTTGGCCGACGCGAAGGCGATGGCCGGACTTAGCCGGCCGGGGTCCTTGAGCGCGGTCAGATTTGGCTTGCCGTTGAGCGGTGCCGGGGCACCCTGAAGGCTCGCCGTCGCGGCGGCTTTGGCCGCGCTCTTCAGATCCTGCTCCATCTTCGCAATGAGGCCTTGCAGGCTGTCGACCTGACGCGACAGCGTGATCGCGCGTGCGCCTTCCGCGGCCATGTCCTTCTCGACGCTGCTTTGCTGTCGCTGCCGTTCGTCCACCAGCGACGCAAGGCGTGTCTGATCGTCCTTCAGCTTGTCGCGGTCAGCCGCCATCCGGTCGCGCTCGGCGGCGATCGACTTGCGCAGGCCGACGAGTTCGCCAAGATCTGCGACGAGTTTTTCTGCGCGCGCCCGCATCGCGGGAACGACAGCGCCGAGCAGCATCGCCGTGCGCAGCGATTGTAGCGCGTCTTCCGGGCGCACCAGCAACGCCGGTGGCGCGCGGCGTCCCACACGCTGCAGGGCGGCCAGCACCTCCACGATCTCGGAACGCCGCGACTCCAGCGATCCGCGAATCTCCTGTTCGCGCGCATCGAGCGGCCGCAGGCGCGCTTCGGTTTCCGCGATCTTGGTTTCGATACCGCGCACCCGTGCGGCAACGTCGATCAATTGCTGATTGAGCTTGCTGCGGTCCTGACCGATTGCGGTGATGTCGGCTTTCAGCTTTTCCTGCAGTTCGGCAGCGCTCTTCTGCTGCTGTCGCGCAGCCTCGAGTTCCTGCTCGCGCTGTTTGATGGCGTCCTCCGACGGAGCAGCGGGAGATGGCTTGCTTGCCGCCTGTGCGCTTGCCGCAGATGGACTCGCAGATGAGACAGCCGCAAGCAGGCACGCGGCAACGACCAGCCACGCGGCTGACGGCGATTGTCCGTCTCGCGCGCCGGCGGAGCGGGAATGGGTCTCCAGGATCAATCGCATGTCGGCTGATCGGCGCTCGTCTGCTTGCACCATCTTGATCCGGTCGCGCTGGCTAGCTGCGATGATAGGGGTGGCCGGCCAGGATGGTCGCGGCCCGGTAAATCTGTTCCAGCAACATCACGCGCACGATCTGGTGCGGCCACGTCGCCGCGCCGAATGCGACGCTGAGCTTAGCCTTGCGCCGCAATTCAGGCGAAAGTCCGTCCGCGCCGCCAATGACGAAAATAGTGCTGGGCACCGATTCATCCCGCCAGCGGCCAAGATGGCCTGCAAAGGCCGCGCTGTCGATGTTTTTGCCGGTCTCGTCCAGCGCCACCACGACCGATCCTTCCGGAACCATGGCGAGGATGGCCGTTGCCTCCTCGTCGATCCGGCGTGCGGTATCGCGGGCGCGGCTTTCCGGGATTTCATGGATGTCGAGGCTGCGGAAGCCGAGCTTGCGGCCGAGATCGTCGAAACGTCCTCGGTAGCGGTCGGCGAGCTCTCGCTCCGGACCTTGCTTTAGACGGCCGATGGCAATGACGACGAGGCGCATGCGTGCAAAGTAGCACGCGCTTCACAGGATCGCACCGGCCAGACGGGTCAGACCGTCTTTGCCGTCGCCGTGTTCTGCGTCCACAATCTCTCGAGATTGTAGAACTCGCGAACCTCCGGCCTGAACACGTGCACGATCACGTCGCCGGAATCGATCAGCACCCAATCGCAGTTGGGCAGCCCCTCGATGTGGAGGCTCTTGACCCCGGTTTCCTTGAGACCCTTGGCGACGTTCTCGGCGACCGCACCGACATGCCGGTTCGACCGGCCCGTGGTGACGACCATGTAGTCCGAAAATGCCGATTTGCCGCGAAGGTCGATGGTGACCGTCTCTTCCGCCTTCATATCCTCGAGGCGGGAGAGGATCAGGGTGAGGGTTTCGTCGGCGGCAGATGGCGCCTTTGAAACCGCGGAGGCCGTCGATGTCTTACGCGCTTTCGATGCGACGGGCTTCCTGGACTTGGACAATACAGATGTGGTCAGGGACCATTCCTTTCGCTGTATCGCGGACGCCGAATCCTCGGCGTCCAACGTTATTCTACGCATGTGGGGTTAATGGTTTCAATATTCCAGTTCGTGCGGTCTTTCACGTTTTCCGAAGTGCCGCTTTTAAGCATCACGTCTTCCAGGTCCCGTCGTGGTTCCTTAAGCCGGTCGATGACAGGCTCGATTTCATTCCCGTGAGGAACACCCAGGCGGGCAGGCAACTCGTGGCCAGCCGATTGGCTTTGTTCTCGGGCACACGCCATCGCGCGAGCGCCTGCGCGGCGGGAGACGCAAGCGCGCGAAAGCTTTGGGGCGGACGGTCGATCACCGCAATCGGCACCTCCGTTGCAATCCGTTGCCAGTTCTCCCAGCGATGGAACTGGGCCAGATTGTCGGCACCCATGATCCAGACAAAGTGCACGTTGGCGCACCTGCGCCGCAGGTAGCTGATGGTATCGACAGTGTAGCGCGTCCCGATGACAGCCTCGAGACAGGTCACATCGATCCGCGGATCGTGTGCCGTCGCTTGCGCTGCCGCCGCGCGCTCGCCGAGCGCGTGCCGCGCGCTGACGTCCTTCAGCGGATTGCCCGGCGAGATCAGCCACCACACCCGATCGAGCTTCAGCCGCTTCAGCGCATAGAGGCTGATGGCACGATGCGCGGCGTGCGGCGGATTGAACGAGCCGCCGAGCAGGCCGATGCGCATGCCGTCGGAGTGAAGCGGGATCGCGCTCGAAGGAACGACGGAACGCGACTCCAAGTCAGTCTCCGCGCCAACCGGACAACTTGCTCACGGCCGGGTCTGCCCAGTGCCGTGCACGCGATACTTGAAGCTCGTCAATTGCTCGGCGCCGACCGGGCCGCGGGCGTGGAATTTCCCGGTGGCAATGCCGATCTCGGCGCCGAAGCCGAATTCGCCGCCGTCGGCGAATTGCGTCGAGGCGTTATGCAGCACGATCGCGGAGTCGACCTCGTTGAGAAATGTCTCGGCCGTCTTCGAATCGTCGGTGATGATCGCGTCGGTGTGATGCGAGCCGTGACGCTGGATATGCGCGATGGCGTCACTGAGGCCGTCAACGACTTTCGCCGCGATGATCGCGTCCTCGTATTCGGTGTCCCAGTCGGCGTCGACCGCAGGCTTCACGCGCGCGTCCACCGCCTGCACGGCCTTGTCGCCGCGCACTTCGCAACCGGCGTCGATCAGCATGTCGACCAGCGGTTTCAGGGTTTTCGCAGCGCTTGCGCGATCAACCAGCAGCGTCTCCGCCGCGCCGCAGACGCCGGGACGGCGCATCTTGGCGTTCAGCACGATCGACTTCGCCATGTCGAGATTGGCGTTGCGATCGACATAGACGTGATTGACGCCCTCGAGATGCGCGAACACCGGCACGCGCGCTTCCGCCTCGACGCGCGCGACGAGACTTTTTCCTCCGCGCGGCACGATCACATCGATGCCGCCGTTCAATCCGCCCAGCAGCAATCCGACCGCGGCACGGTCGCGGGTCGGTACCAGCGTGATCGCCGCTTCCGGCAATCCCGCTTCGCGAAGACCCTGTACGAGACATTCGTGAATCGCGCGGCACGATCTGAAACTGTCGGAGCCGCCGCGCAGGATCACTGCGTTGCCGGACTTCAGGCACAGCACACCGGCATCGGCAGCGACGTTGGGACGGCTTTCGAAGATCACGGCGACCACGCCGAGTGGCACGCGCACGCGCTCGATGGTCATGCCGTTCGGGCGCTGCCAGCGTTCGGTGACCTTGCCTACGGGATCGTCGATGTCGCGCACCACCTTGATGCCGTCGGCCATCGCGTCGACGCGCGCCTGCGTCAGTGTCAGGCGATCGACGAAGGCGGAGGTCGCGCCGCCAGCGCGGGCCTCGGCAACGTCCTCCGCATTGGCCTTGAGGATCGCGGCGGCGTTGGCGCGGATCGCGCGCGCCATCGCATCGAGTGCCTGATTCTTCTGCTCCGGCGAGGCGAGGCCGAGC
>JBQCIZ010000537.1:0-3236 GCA_051953235.1 Nitrobacter sp.
AACAGGACGCCGTTGAGGGTTGAAATCACGATCAGCTCAAGCACGACGCACTCGCTGGGTTTCGAACTGTCTCGCTGCGATGAACGATTCTAGAGGAATTCAGGAAGGCGACCAACCGGCAGGTCGTCGCAGATCATCACATAAATAGACGCCCGCGTCCCCTGGGACGCGGGCGCTCACGGCCATCAGGGCCGCTTCATCTTGCAGGTGGTGGGGACGATCGTCTGCTGCGTGTCGATCTTGGCGGTCAGATGCCAACCCCAGCCGGTCTTTTCCTCGTCGAACGGCTCGTTGCTCTTCAAGGTGCCGAACGACGAAATGTAGATCGGCTGGAAGAACTGGTGGTCATCCTTGCGCATGAACCCTTCACCGCCGTCGAGCACCTCGAACTTCATGCCCTCGAGAGCCTGTGCGACCTTCACCGGATCGATCGACTTGGCTTTCTCGGCTGCGGCCTTGAACATCCGCATTTCGTTCACGGCACGCGGATACCACAGCGACATGTTGACCTTGGCTCGGAATGCCTTCTCGAAGTCCACCGACGGCTGATAGCCGGCATTCGGGATGCCTTCGGTGATCTGGAATACCTGATGATCGAGACCGGTCTGCTTGATCGCGGTCGGACCGCCGGCGCCACCGGCATAATAGGTGTACCAGTTGACCTTCAGTCCGGCATCGGCAGCCGCCTTGAGCAGCAGCGCGATATCCTGTCCCCAGTTGCCGGTCACCACGCTATCCGCACCGGATGCCTTGATCTTGGCAATGTAGGGCGAGAAGTCGGTGATCTTCAGCAGCGGATGCAGTTCGTCGCCGACGATCTGGATGTCCGGCCGCTTCGCCGCCAGCATCTTCCTTGCGTCCGCGCGCACCGACTGGCCGAACGAATAGTCCTGATTGATCAGGTAGACCTTTTTGATCGATGGCTGACCCTTCATGTAGTTGGTCAGCGCTTCCATCTTGATGTCCGAGCCGGCATCCCAGCGGAAGTGCCAGAAGCTGCACTTGTCGTTGGTCAGCGCCGGATCGACCGCGGCGTAGTTGAAGTAGAGCACTTCCTTGCCGGGGTTGCGGGTGTTGTGCTTCGTGACGAAGTCTTCCAGGGCCGCCGCGACCGAGGAGCCGTTGCCCTGGGTGATGTAGTGAATGCCGGCGTCGATCGCCTTCTGGGCCTGAACAAGGCTTTCCTGCGGATTGACCTTGTTGTCGAGCGGCACGATCTCGACCTTGTGGCCGAGAATGCCGCCCTTGGCGTTGATCTCGTCGGCGAGATACTGGAAGGTTTTCAGGCCGCCCTCGCCGATGCTGGCGCCGCCGCCGGACAGTGGATCGATATAACCGATCTTCAGGGTATCCTGGGCATAGGACGTGCCACCCAGCATCGTCATCGTTAGCGCCGCTGTGGCAGCGACGATCAGCTTACGCATCTTGCTTCCTCCCTTGTTTCAGGTTCTTGGGTTACATCTCAGCACTTACAATCGCAATTGTCGAAGCTTCACAACTTTCGTGATCCGCCAGTCGCTCCATCCTCATCCTGAAAAGCTCGCAGCAAATGCGCCGCGCCGCAGCCGGAAATCCCCGGACGGCACAAGCAGCTTCCGCAAATCGAGATCGTCTATTGGCGACTGATGCGTTTGAGCAATTCCGGCGCAGCATATTCCGGCCCAATCGGCCGCGCTGCCGCCAACTCAAACGCCACCCATTCCTCCGTTCCGAGCGTCCCCCTGCCGATATTTCGCATGAGCATGTCCGCTAGACAGAACTTGCGCTGCGTTTGAAGCAAGATCAGCAGAAGTTGAACCTATCGTCAAGTTTTGAAACCACGCCCGGCGCTATATACGCGCGACGGTCATAATACGAAGGTGCAAGCTGGCGTTCGTTTTTGAATTTCAAGTAAATTTTTGAAAGTCGCCGCCATTTGCGGCATTTGCCAGCAGCGAGGCCAGGCGGCGCCAACAGACCGGGACACACGCGGTCGCGATCCAGAGGGCTATGAGACTGGATCAGGCCGGCCGGCGCGGTTTAATGCCGCACAGAAACAAACGCGCGAAGTGATCGGCGACCTGCAGCGGCGACCAGTCGGCCCTGCTCTTGAACCAGACCGGATACCAGTGCCCCATTCCGGTAAAGACACGCTGCACGAAGTAAGTGTCGACGCGACGGAATGAGCCTTGATCGATCCAGCGCTGATAGTCCGCCTGATCCTCTCTGATCGTCTCAAGCACCCAGTTGACGTACGCCTTTCGGTCGGCGTCGTTGAGATAGTTGATGTTGTGGTAGGTGGCCTTTGGCCCGCACGGCGTATCGTGCAGCATCAACAACAAGCGGAAGCACTGAACGACATAGTCGAATGCTTCGAGGTTCTGAGTGCGGAGATGATCGCGAATATTCAACTCGCCGGTGAGCCCCCGCTCCAGGCAAGCCAGCAGCAAGCTCTCCTTTTCGCTGAAGTGGTAGTAAATTCCGGCACGGGTCATGCCGGCATCCGACGCAATGCTCTCGAGTGACGTACCGAGGGCTCCTCTGCGATTGAAGCTGTCGGAAGCGATCGACAGCATCCTGTCCAGTTTCGCCGCCCGCTTGTTCAGACCCGCACGCGCCTCGATGAAGGGTGCGAGATCAGGCGGACCCGGCAGGCCAGGAACGGCCGTTCCGCGCGGATACACGCCATGCGTGATGATATCGTCAATGGCATCGATCGCCTGCTGACGCGTGTAATAATCCCGCTCGGACAGCCAGAACGGAACCCAGTCGAGAATGGAAATAAGGGCGACCGCCGCGAGCAGAGGCTCGTCGCAGACGATCGAGCCGTCCGCGACGCCCCGATCCAGAATCCGCGCAAGCAGTTCGGCGTTCTGCCAGCGCCTCTCGTGCACCTGCTTGCTGTATGACCCGGTGAGCGCGTCGATGTCGGTGAACAGGATCATGCGCTGGGCTTCGGGCCTGAGCCTGCCACGCACGAAGCGCCTGACGATCTCGAGCCCGTCCAGACCCGGCTCTGCCGCCGCCTCGATTTCGAGCCGATAGATGGCAAGGCCGCGGAGATAGCACTGAAAGATCAGTTCTTCCTTGTCGTGGAAATGATGATACAGCGCGCCCGGAACAGCCTGAACCGCTGCCGCAACCTGCTCCATCGTCACGTTCGCGTAGGAGTGGCGAGCAAACAATCGGGAAGCAGCGACAAGGATTTCTTCGGACCGGCCTGTCAGGTCTACGATTTGCAAGCTATAGCGCCCTTT
>JBQCIZ010000538.1:0-6484 GCA_051953235.1 Nitrobacter sp.
CTGGCGAGTCGACAGCGCCTGGCTGTTGGCCGCTTCCTCGTTGGTGTCGGCGAGTGTCAGGTTCGACGAGCCGGTCTGCAGAACGTTGATCAGGTTCTTCGAGAAGTCCTGACGGATCTGCACGATCGAGAGGTTCGAACCCAACGACGACGCTTCGGTGCGTAGCGCGCTCGACGCACTGTCGAGGCTCGCGATCGCCTTGTTCGCCGACGTGTTGTCCAGGAAGTCCGTTCCCGCGGTCAGCTTCGACAGGCCGAGACCCGCCGAGTTGAACGTGGATCCCTGGATCTTCAGGGTGGACGTTCCCGTCTCGTTGAAGGTCAACTTCAACGTATCGCCGTTGAGCAGGTTGATGCCGTTGTACGACGCATCCTGGGAGGTCGTGTTGATCTGGTCCAGGATGTTATTGTACTGCGCCACCAGGTTGGAACGGTTGAGCAGCGCCGTCTGGTCCTGCACCGGACCGGAGATGGTCAGGCCGTTGAAGGCGTTGCCGGTGTCGGCAGCCGTACCGGTGATCGCACCGATCGTCGAAGACGCCGCATCGTTCGTGGTCGTGATGGTGATCTTGCCGTCCGTGCTGAGCGTCGCCTGCAGGTTGTTGGCTGCGAGCGCGTTGTTCAGATCGTTCAGCGACTTCACCTGACCGGCGCCGGAGCCGAAGGTGATGGCGGTCGCAGTGCCGTTGCCGGTCGCCGCGATATTCAGCGTCAGGCCGGACAGACTGCCCGTGGTACCGGCGGCCGCACCGTTCGTCGTGGTAACGGCCGTGCCACCGAAGCCACCGTTTCCGGCAGTCGTGCCGCTCGCATCGACCGTGAAGTTCGAGGCGGTGCCGGTCGCGGAGTTCGTCAGCACGATCTTGCCGGCATCGGCGCCGGTGCCGACAGCCGCCGTCACCGTGGAGCTGGCAGCGCCGAGATCGTGATTGATCTTGGCGACAGCTTCAGCGGCCGTGTACTTGTAGGTGGTTCCGTCCGCGATGGCAGTCGTGCCATCGGTGGTGCCGTCGAAGTGGACGGTGGTGCCATCGATTACGATTGAGTCATCGCTGGTGGGGCTGGCAAGCTTGCTGCCGGCGATAAATTCGTTGCCGGTATAGGCGCTCGCCGCCACGGTCGAGCCGCTGGTCGCCGCTGTCGCCGTGCCGCCGAGCAGGTTGTCGGCTGTCGCTCCGGCGATCGCGTCCGTCGTCACCGTGGACTTCGTCGAATAACCGACCGCGGCCTGCAAGGCCTGGTTGGCGACCGACTTGGCGCTGTCGACGAGGCTCTGCAGCGAAGTGATGCCGGTGTTGGCAGCCTGCAGGACCTGCACGCCGTTGCCGATACCGTCGAGCAGATTCGAGATGTCACTGGCGCGATTGTCGAGCGAAGCGGCGGTGAAGAAGTTGGTCGGGTTGTCGAGGGCCGTGTTGACCTTCTTGCCGGTGGCAAGGCGGTTCTGCGTGGTGGCGAGCAGATCGGCGGTCGACTGGAGGGAGAGCAGGTTCTGGCGAACCGATGCGGAGAGAACAATATCTGACATTTTCATACCTTTCTGGTGTGAATGATGTTTGGTTGACGTGTGTGACGCCCGTGTCAGGCGCGGGGCCACCATGGGCGGCCAGGCAGTAACGAAAAATGAATCCGGTCGTTACAGATCGCGGCATCTCGGGGCGTGCTTAAGAGCCCCTCACGGAAGTTGGTAAAAATGCGCGGTTAATCGAATCCAGCGCCGCCAGCCGGATAGCGTCGGCAGGGCCGTTCGCGGCATTTACCAAGCGTTAACCATATTCGGAAAGGATCGCGTAACCACTGGCCGCGGCGTCCTGACGGGCGCGAAAGTGCGAGCCGCAGCCAACAGCTGCCGCAGGACGTCATCAGGGATCGCAAGGCCCGCGGAGTACGCGGCGAGGACAAACATCATGGCGCTCAAGGTCGAACTGAAGCCGCACGAACGCATCATCATCGGCGCATGTGTCGTCACCAATACCGATCAGCGCGCACGATTGCTGATCGACGGCGACCGGATTCCGATTCTTCGCGAGAAGGACATCCTGACACCGGAAACGGCGGACACTCCGGCCAAGCTGATCTATCTGTCGGTGCAGTTGATGTATCTGTCGCCGGAGCCGCAGATCAATCACGGCACGTACTTCAGCCTGTTGCGCGACGTCATCACGACCATGCCGAGCGCGTGGCCGATCATCGAAGGCATCAACAACGACATCCTCAACGGCGACCTCTACAAGGCGCTCAAGGAAGTCAAGAAACTGATCGCCTACGAAAAGAAGCTCATGGACATGAGCGTCGACACCAAAGAGCAGAAGTCCGCCTGATAGGCGCGTCGCGCAAGCGCGGCGGCAAGCTGTTCAATCCTGGACTATCAGCGCAACAGTTTCGCGCGCACCGAATTCCAGCACCGCCGACAGCAACGCGTCGATATCGCATCTGTCGGTGCGGTGATTGACGATCGCGGCGCGGATCGCGACCTGGCCATCGAGCGTGGTCGTCGATGGTGCTGATATTCCGGACTCATGCAACGCAGCGACGATGTTCGCATTCACGGCATCGGCCTCCTTAGCGCGATAACGAAAGCAGACGATGTTGAGCTGCACCGGCGCGAGCAATTCGAGCCGCGGCTCGGCGGCTATCTTCGCCTCCATGTAGCGCGCGAGTTCACAGGTGCGGGAGATCACGGCGCCGAGCTTGTCGGTGCCGTAGGTCTTCAGCGTGAACCAGGTCTTCAGTGCACGGAAGCCGCGCGACAGATCCGGCCCGTAATCGCACGGCCACTGCGAGCGCGCCGCGAGCCCGCGGGTCTCGCGCCGAAGATAGGCCGCGGGCGCCGCGAACGTCTGCCGATGTTGCTCGCCGTCGCGCACGAGAAGGAAGCCCGCGTCGTAGGGCACCTGTCCCCATTTGTGGAAATCGAATCCGATCGAGTCGGCATGTTCGATGCCGGCGAGATGCGGCGCGACCTCCGGCGACAGAATGCCGAGCGCACCAAACGCGCCATCGACATGCAGCCACATGTTTTCGTCTCGGCACACGTCGTGAAGCGCCGCGAGATCATCGATAGCACCGATATCGACCGTGCCGGCCGAGCCGACCACCAAAAACGGCTCGAAGCCTGCGATGCGATCGGCGGCGATCTGTGCACGCAGCGCCGTGACGTCGATACGATGACAACGATCGATCGGAATGCGGCGCAATGCATCGGTACCGAATCCGGCAAGGTCCATGGCCTGCGCAATGCAGCCGTGCGTCGCGACCGACGTATAGGCGACAAGCTGTGCGCCGCGAGCGGACAGTCCATGCCGGCGCACCGCCGGCCCGAGCCGCGACGAGCGCGCCACCAGTACCGCCATCAGGTTCGCCATCGACGTGCCCGTGACGAAGATACCGCTCGCAGTATCCGGGAAGCCGAACATCTGCCGCGTCCACTGCACGATCTGGCGCTCGACCTCAATCGGAACGTGATCGCGGCCGCCGCAATTGGCGTTCAATCCTGCCGCGAGCATTTCCGCGAGCATGCCGACGGCGTTGCCGCCGCCATGCACCCATCCCATGAAGCCGGGATGAACGTTGCCCGTCGTGTACGGCGCGACGTGTTCCGCGAATTCGCGATAGACGTCACCGAGATCGGTGGGCGCGTGCGGCAACGCGCTGCGAAAGCGCGCGCGCGTCCCGGATGGAATCGGCTGCCACACCGGACGATCGCGAACGCTGGAGATATGATCGAACATATCGTCGAGCATGCGATGACCCTGCGCGCGCAACGTTTCCCAGTCCTGGGGATCGAGCGTTTCGCTGCTGTCGGACGATTGATGCTGTGGCGCCAGCGGCGGCGCATCGCGCCACGCGACCGTCACGCCGCACGCTCCTCGCGACTGCGCGCGCGGTTCCGGAGCATCTGCGCGAACGCATCGAAGATCATCTGCATGTGCGGCGGCTTGTAGGGAAACAGATCCGGCGAATCCATGTTGTGCACGACCGCGGTGTTGTCCGCCTCGAACAGCAACAGTTCGCCGCGCTTGTTTTCGGCGCAATCGATCGTGAAGTAGTCGAGACCGACGCGATCGGCGATCGCGCGCAGCGCGTCGTGATGACGGCGCGCGAAAGCGACGTCGAAATCGCGCATGAACCGTTCTTCCTCGCGGCGTTTCTCGGCGCTGAACGCCATGCCCGCGTTGAGGTACCAGATGTTCCACTGTTCGGCGATCGCCATATGCCCCGCGAACGGCCGCCCCTCGACGAAGGCGAGCCGGTACTTGCGGAATTTCCCGTCGGCGTCGGAGTAATCAACAAACGGCGAGATGAAGAATTCCTCTTTGTTGCGCTCCGCGAGATACCCCGTCAATGCTGTACGATCGTCGATCTTCGCGAGCCCGAGACCGGCATGCGAACCGCGCGGACGAACGATAATGGGGAATGCGAGATCGGCGGCAATATCGGACAGTGACACCACGCCGCTCGCAAGTCCCTCGAGCAGCACGCGGCTCGCCACCAGCGTTTGCGGAATCTCGAGACCTGGAACGCCCGTCAGCAGACGGCAGAGCTTGTCGCGATCGAGATTGCCGATGCGATCCGGCGTATTCAGAAGCGGTCGCGGCCAGCGCGATGCGAGCGCCGCCATTTCCTTCAGCGCGTCACGGCATTCCTCGGAATCGGATGCGACCACGATCGCCACGTCATGATCCGGCAGCGGCGGCAACGGCGCTCCCGGCACCACATAGAGTGTGGTGAGTTCGATGTCGAAATCCTCGACCAGGAATTCGATCGGCGTGTTGCCGCCGACGTCCATCGCGGCCGCGAGCGCCAGCACGCGCAGCGACGGATACGCGCTCGCGCACGGCGAACGGAACAGCCGCTGGGCCGACAGCACCTGGGACTGGATGTCGAGACCGGCCTGCTTGTTGCCGAGCAGTTGCGCGATGACGGACAGGTCGATGGTCTCGCCGGCGCTCGCGGTCCCCTCGCCGATCTTGCGCAACGTCTGCTGCAGCATTGGCTGAAGATCGCATCCGTCGAACGCAAGTTTCGCGAGCTTGGCAAAGCCGATCCGGTCGGCGCGCAATGCGTCGCCGTTGTCCGCAATCTCGAGCGGCAGATAATCCATTGACGGTGTTCCCCGACCCCAGCTCAACCGAGGCAGCTCAACTTAAAGCCGCACGGCCCCTGTTCCTCACCAAATCGTAAACAGGCATGGTTAATGAAAACCTAAACGGGCACCTGGTGGGTCGCTATCCGACGGGCAGGAACTTCACCAGGCTGAGCTGCGAGAGCATCGACGTCGTCTGATACGAGGCCTGCAGATCGGTCTGCAACGCCAGCAACTGGCTGGCGACCTCGTCGGTGGAAACGGTTTCGGCCTGATCGACGATGTTCTGCAATGTCGCCTGCGTCAGCGTCTGCCGTGAGGTTGCGTCCTTCATCACGGTCTGTGCGTTGGCGAGGTCGGACTGGATGTCCGAGATATTCTGCTTGCCCGGCGAAGCCGTCAGGTTCTCCGCGACGCGTGCGTTCAGCGCCGAGATCTGGCCAGCGCCGTTCGGATCGGTCGGCGATGTCGTCACCGCCGCGAGAACGGCCACGGACTGGACGAGCGAGCGGATGGCATCCTCGTTGGCGCGCATGCCGTATTGCACCGTCGAGGTCGAATCGACCCGCACCGTCGAGGTCGCACGCGCCGAGCCGGTGCCGGCATCGCCGGTATACCACTGCACGGTGTTCGCGGCTGTTCCGTTCACCGCCGCGGTCGCGGTCGCCAGCGTCGCCGGCGGCGTCACGTCCACGCGCTGCGGCGGCGAGTCGAAAAAATCGTCCGACGCCCTGATCGCGGAAGCCGCCACCAGCGAAGTCTTCGCCAGCGTGCCGATCGAGCTCGTCAGCGCGGTGTTGAGATTGGCGGCGGTTGCGGCCGGCGTCGCACCGATCGCGAAGCTGCCGGCTGGCGTCGGCACCTGACTGGAGGCCGTGAGCTGCACCGTTTCGCTCGTACCGTCGGGCAGGTTGAAGGTAAAGCTCACCGTATCGCCATCCACCGGATTGCTGGTGCCGAGGTCGATGGACGATTGCGCCGGCGTCACCGTCACGCCCGCCGCGCTCGTCGAACTCACGCCGGCCAGTTGCGCGCCGTAGGGCGACGTGGTGCCTTCGGCCGCGGTCAGCGCTGCGTTCAGGTTGGTCGCGGTGTCGGCGGCCGTCGCGCCGATCTCGAACGATCCCGCAGGCGCCGGCACCGTGGTCGTCGCCGTCAGTTGAACGGTTGCGCTGGTGCCGTCGGACTGCAGGTAGGTGAAGTTGAAGGTGTCGCCGTCCGCCGGATTGCTCGCGAGGTTGACCGTCGCCGGGGTGTTGGTGACCGTCGCGCCCGTCAACGTCGAGGTGACCTTGCTGAGCTTCATGCCGTAGACCGAAGGCGACGCGTCTTCCGCCACCGACACCGACGTCGCCGTCGGCGAGGAAATATTGATGCGGCCCTGGCCGTTGGCGCCGAG
>JBQCIZ010000539.1:0-2955 GCA_051953235.1 Nitrobacter sp.
GCCGACATCGGCTGCGGCACCGGCACGCTCGCCTGCGAGGCGGCGAAGATGGGCGCTACGGTCGATGCGGTCGATATTGCGCCGGCGATGCTGGCGCTCGCCGAAATCCAGGCGCGCGACAGCCGGGTGTCGCTCAAGACCCAGTCGGCGGGCCTGCTCAGCTTTAACTTCGCGCCCGACACCTTCGATCTGATTGTCAGTGAATTCACCCTGCATCACCTGCCGGATTTCTGGAAGGCGGTGGCGCTGGCGCGCATGTTCCGCGCCATCAAGCCCGGAGGTCGGTTGTTCCTCCGCGACATCGTGTTCGTCGGCGTGCCCGATGGCGCCGAGCGCGATATCGGTCAATGGGCCGACTTCAACATCAAGAACCACGATTTCCCGCGTGAGGACGTCGCGACACACATGCGCGACGAGCATTCGACCTTCGGGTGGGTGATCGAGCGGATGCTGACCGATGTCGGTTTCACGCTGGTATCGGCGGATTATCATGCGCCGCTGCATGGCACCTACCTGTGTCGCAAGCCCGACGCCGCTGGAATGCAATGAAATAAATAATGACATCAAGGGACATTCTGATCGCGATCGGCGTCGCCGTGATCTGGGGGCTCGGCTTCATTGCGAGCCGCCTTGCGCTCGACGAATTGTCGCCGACGCTGATGACGGCGCTGCGCTTCACCATCGCGGCGGTCCCGTGCCTGTTCGTGCGGCGGCCGAAGGTGCGGTGGTCGCTTCTGATCGCGACCAGCCTGTCGCTGTTCCTGCTGCAGTTCCTCGCACAAGCCTACGCCATCGCCCATGACGTGCCGGTCGGGCTGACCAGTGTGGTCGTGCAGAGCCAGGCGCTGTTCACCATCGCCTTCGCCGCGCTCGCGTTCGGTGAAATCCCGACGCGGTGGCAGATCGTCGGAATCGCCGTCGCGGCCGCGGGCCTGCTGATGATCTGCGGCACTGTGGGTTACGATTTCAGCGTCGGCGCGTTCGCGGTGCTGATGACGTGCCCGATCACCTTCGCCATCGGCAATCTGTTGCTGCGGAAGACGCAGGGCGTGCCGATGTTCGAACTGTTCGCATGGCTGTGCCTGGTCTCGGCGCTGCCGCTGCTCGTGCTGGTGCCGTTGATGGACGGGATCGGGCCGGCCTGGCACTCGCTGATCCATCTGTCGCTTACGGGTATCGTCAGCATTTTCTGCATCGGCGCGATCACCACGAGTCTGGCCTACTGGCTGTGGGGCCGGCTATTGCGCGACTATCCGGCGGCGCAGGTGGTGCCATTCGCGCTGCTGGTGCCATTTATCGGCTCGGGCGCATCCGCTGTCGTATTCGGCGAGAGATTCGGTCCGCTGCGCATGACCGGGATGCTGACGGTGGTCTGCGGCATCGCCATCATGTTGCTGCTCGGCCGTCCGCGCACGCCGGTCATCGTCGAGGGTGCGTGATGATGTCCCATCAGTTGCTGCTTGCCTTCATCGTGTTTGCCATCGTGATGTTTTTCACGCCGGGCCCGAACAACATCATGCTGCTGACATCGGGCCTCAACTTCGGCTTCCGGCGGACGCTGCCGCATCTCGCCGGCGTGGTGTTCGGCTTTGCCTTCATGATCGCCGTCAGCGGGCTCGGCCTCGGCGCGGTGTTCACGGCCTATCCGCTGCTGCAGACCATCCTGAAATATGCGGGCGCGGCGTATCTGGTCTATCTCGCGGTGGCGATTGCGCTGTCCGGCCCGCCAACCCCGGGCGAAGCAGAGCGGCGTCGCCCGATGACGTTTTTCGGTGCGGCGCTGTTCCAGTGGATCAACGTCAAGGGCTGGGTGATGGTGATCGGCACCATCACGGCCTATGCGGCGATCGCGAGCTATCCCTGGAACATCCTGCTGCAGGTCGCGCTGTCGCTGCTGATCGGCTGGGTCGCATGCGCGGCATGGGTTCTGTGCGGCACATCGCTGCAATCGCTGGTGAAATCGCCCGTCGTGGTGCGGGCTTTCAATATCGTCATGGCGCTGCTGCTGCTGGCATCGCTGTACCCGGTTCTGGTCGAGCTATGAGGCCTCCGCACAGCCCAAAAACGCGGCTGCGGGCTTGTTTCGTGCCGCCAGCCGCCCTAGAAACCGGCAACAATTCTTCCGGGCCGGGTGCCCGCACCATCCGCAAATGCTGATCTGGCCGCTAGTGGCCGCAAAAGAGGAACGACCATGCGTGTTTATTACGATCGCGACGCCGACCTGAACCTGATCAAGGGCAAGAAGGTCGCCATCGTCGGCTACGGCAGCCAGGGCCATGCCCATGCGCTGAACCTGAAGGACTCCGGCGTCAAGGAGGTCGCGATCGCGCTGCGCGAGGGTTCGGCCTCGGCCAAGAAGGCGGAAGCCGCGGGCTTCAAGGTTATGAGCGTCGCCGATGCCGCCAAATGGGCCGACCTCGTCATGATGCTGACGCCCGATGAGCTGCAGGGCGACATCTATCGCGAGCATTTGCATGGCAACATGAAGAAGGGCGCGGCACTCGTGTTCGCGCACGGCCTCAACGTTCACTTCAACCTGCTCGATCCGCGCGGCGACCTCGACGTGCTGATGATTGCACCGAAGGGCCCCGGACACACCGTGCGCTCGGAATATCAGCGCGGCGGTGGCGTGCCCTGCCTGATCGCGATCGCGAAGGACTCGTCGGGCAATGCCCATGACCTCGGTCTCAGCTATGCCTCGGCTATTGGCGGCGGCCGCGCCGGCATCATCGAGACGACCTTCAAGGAAGAGTGCGAGACCGACCTGTTCGGCGAGCAGGTGGTGCTCTGCGGCGGCCTCGTCGAGCTCATCAAGGGCGGCTACGAGACGCTGGTGGAAGCCGGCTACGCGCCCGAGATGGCCTACTTCGAGTGCCTGCACGAGGTGAAGCTGATCGTGGACCTGATCTACGAAGGCGGCATCGCCAACATGAACTACTCGATCTCCAACACCGC
>JBQCIZ010000540.1:0-3894 GCA_051953235.1 Nitrobacter sp.
GTCACGGATCGAGGTGACGGTGAAACCCGCGGCCTGCAACGCACGCAGCGCCGACTCACGGCCCGAACCCGGACCTGCGACCTCGACCTCGAGGGTGCGCATGCCGTGTTCCTGCGCCTTCTTGGAAACGTCCTCCGCGGCCACCTGCGCCGCATACGGGGTCGACTTGCGCGATCCCTTGAAACCCATCGTGCCGGCCGACGACCAGGCGATCGTGTTGCCCTGCGCGTCGGTGATGGTGATGGTCGTGTTGTTGAACGACGAATTCACGTGCGCGATGCCGGACGCGATGTTCTTGCGTTCACGACGGCGGACGCGTGCCGCAGCTTCCTTACCCATTAATCAGCCTTCCCTGTGATCTCAACGCCGCCGTAGTGCCAGCGGCTCCACCTGAAAATACAAACGGCCGGGCGCGAATGATCGATTCGCCGTCCCGTCCGGTCTTCGCTTGCTTACTTCTTCTTGCCGGCGATTGCCTTGGCCGGCCCCTTGCGGGTGCGCGCATTGGTATGCGTGCGCTGACCGCGGACCGGAAGGCCGCGGCGATGGCGCAGGCCGCGATAGCAGCCGAGATCCATCAGACGCTTGATGTTGATGCCGACTTCGCGACGAAGGTCACCCTCGACGAGATAGTCGCGATCGATGACTTCGCGGATCTGAAGCACTTCCTGATCCGTCAGTTGATTGACGCGACGATCCACCGGGATCTTCACCTTCTCGATGATATCGGCGGCGTTCTTCTGGCCGATGCCATGGATGTACTGAAGCGCGATGAGAACGCGCTTGTTGGTTGGGATATTCACGCCGGCAATACGGGCCACAGACTTCTCTCCTGTCACCGGACCCATCAGTGGGCCGGGAATTCCTTCGTTATTTCAGGCGGGTATCCGCAAACGCGAAGACGACGCCCGACCCTCTGTCCTCTTGGGGCCCGGCATCGTTTGAAAACTATCCGACTGGATACGGCGCTTATTAAAGGATTCAGCGCCGTTTCGTCAACCGCTTCGAGGCTTTAGCTCGCTTTTTCGTGACCTTTTTCGCAGTCTTTGCGGCAGCCTTGCGCTTGCCGGCCGCTGAGGTTCCCGGTCCCTTCCGAGACCCCTTCCCAGCGGTCTTTTTGACTTTTTTGGCGACCTTTTTGGCCGATTTTCCCACTTTGGAGGCCTTTTTGGCCGCAACCGCCTTCTTGGCCGATTTTTTTGCCGACTTTTTCACCGTGGCGGGCTTCTTGGGCGTGCCAGCAGTCTTCCCGGCCGACGCCTTTCTGGCCGCGGCCTTCTTCTCGGCCTTGGCGTCCGAGGCGCCGATGGCGGCCAGAACCCGATAGATGTCCCGCGTGACGTGCTCAATGGTCATCATGCCATCGACCGTCAGCAGCTTCCGGCGCTCGGAATAATAGTGAATCAGCGGCTCGGTCATCGACCGATAGCTCGCGAGCCGCTTCGACAGCACCTCGGGCGTATCGTCCGCCCGCACCGGCTCGCCGCGCGCGGTCATTTCCGCGACCCGACTCTCGACCCGCTGCAACAGCGCGCTCTCGTTGACGCGGAGTTCGACCACGGCATCGAGCTTCAGGTGCTTGGAGCGGAGCAACTGGTCCAGCGCCGCCGCCTGCGGCACGGTGCGCGGGAAACCGTCAAGAATGAAGCCCTTCTTCGCATCCGGCTGGTCGAGCCGGTCGGAAATGATCCCGATGACGACCTCGTCGGGCACCAGCCCGCCACTCGCCATGATGTCCTTGGCCTTGAGGCCGACCGGCGTGCCGGCGGCAACCGCCGCACGCAGCATTTCGCCGGTGGAGAGCTGAATGATTCCGTAGTGATGAACCAGCCGTTGCGCCTGCGTTCCCTTCCCCGCTCCCGGCGGTCCGAGAAGAATCAGTCTCATGAAGAATTGCCCCCTCACCCGGTGAGCGAGCGGCCGCGCACCTGTGCTTCGATGTCGAGAACGGTGCAGACGATGATCAGTACCGAACCTCCAGCAAAGTAATACGGCACCTTGGCATAGGCGATCAATGCCTCGGGAATAAGAAGTACGGCGACAAGATAGGCGGCGCCGGCGAACGTCGTATAAGAGATCACACGATCGAGGTGGCTGGCGGTCGCCTCTCCCGGCTCGATGCCCGGTATCGTTGCGCCGTTCCGCTGCAGGGACGCGGCCGCATACTCCGGATCAAGGACGAACGCAGTATAGACCAGCGCCAGAATGGTCACGGCCACGATCATATAGATCATGTGACCGGGCAGTCCCGTCTGCATGTACTTGAGCGCGGTGCCGGCCCAGCCGTCCTGCCCACCTCCGGCAAAACCGGCGACGGTCAGCGGTATATAGAAAAACCAGGGCGCGATGATCGCCGGAAAATATCCGGCGTTGTTGAGTTTGAGCACGAGCTGCGAGCGTTGCGCGGGCAGCGCGCGATCGCCGACCTGACGGCCTGCGAATTCGAGAGGAAGACGCCGCCGCCCGCGCTCGACGAACACAATGCACGCCACAAAACAGATCGTCAGGATAGCCAGCCCGAAAAGGCTTCCGTCCGACAACTCACCCGACCGGTGCAATTCGATCGTCGCGACCGTCTCGGCGGCAAAATCCATCACGATACCGGCGCACAGGATCAGGGCGAGGCCGTTGCCGATGCCGCGTTGCGTGATCTGCTCGCTGAGCCAGATCAGAAACATCACCCCTCCCGCCAACGTGACCGTAACGGAGGCGACGAAGAGCAAACCGCCCTCGCCTGCAAGACTCGGTATCCCGGACAACGCGCGCGCGATACCCCCGGCCTGAAACACGGCCAACGCTATCGCGAGGATGAATGTGTAGCGCGCGATCTTGCGTCGGCCGGCATCGCCGCGCCGCGCGATCCCGTTGAAGCGGGGCGAGACCAGCGACAACAATTGAATCAGGATCGCAGCGAAGAAGTAAGGCTTAGCCCCAGCGACAACAGTGAGAGGCGCCTGAGTGTCGCGCCGCCGCGCGGCTCATGGAGTATCTGGGCTAACGCCTGTGGGTCGATGCCGGGAACGGAAACGTAGGTGCCGAGCCGATAAACGAGGAGCGCGCCGAGCGTGAAAGCGATACGCTTGGCGAGCTCGGGGGTCATCGACGGCGACCCCGTAGCTTCGACTTCCGTATCAGACCTTCATATTGGTGCGCGAGCAGATACCCCTGCACTTGCGCCACCGTGTCCATCGTCACGCTGACGACGATCAGAAGCGACGTGCCTCCGAAATAGAAAGGCACCGCCGCGTAGGAAATCAGGATCTCCGGGATCAGACAGACGATCGCGAGATAGACCGCACCGGGAACGGTGATACGCGAGAGCACATAGTCGATGTACTCCGCCGTCCGCTCGCCCGGCCTGATGCCGGGAATGAAGCCGCCGTGCTTCTTCAGATTGTCGGCAGTCTCCGTCGGGTTGAAGACGATCGCGGTATAGAAAAACGCGAAGAACACGATCAGCGCGAGATAGAGCACAAGGAACAGCGGCCGGCCGTGGCCGAGCTGCGTGGTCAACCACTGGAACCACTCGGGGCCCTTCCCCGCATTGAACTGCGCGATGGTGGTCGGCAACAGCAAAAGCGACGACGCGAAGATCGGCGGAATCACGCCCGAGGTGTTCAGCTTCAGCGGCAGATGCGAGGACTGGCCCTCGAACATCTTGTTGCCGACCTGGCGCTTCGGATACTGGATCAGCAGGCGGCGCTGGGCGCGCTCCATGAACACGATGAACGCGATCACCGCGACCACCATGATCAGCACGATCAGGATCAGTCCGGTCGACAGCGCGCCCTGACGTCCGAGCTCCAGCATGTTGGCGAGCGCGGACGGCAGTTCGGCGACGATGCCTGCCATGATGATCAGCGAAATGCCGTTGCCGATGCCGCGCGAGGTGAT
>JBQCIZ010000541.1:0-3825 GCA_051953235.1 Nitrobacter sp.
CATGGCGTGCTCTACGGTCACATGGCGAAGGCCAATCCGCAATGGCGCCTTGAGCCGCTCGGCGACGCCCTGGCGATTTTCGCCGGGCCGGAAGCCTATGTGACGCCGTCGTGGTACGCGACCAAGCAGGAAACCGGAAAGGTGGTGCCGACCTGGAATTACATCGCCGTGCACGCTTATGGTCCGGTCGAGTTCTTTCATGAACCCGAACGGCTGCTGGAGGCGGTGACGCGCCTGACGAACCGTCAAGAGAAGCCTCGCGCGGAGCCATGGGCGGTCAGCGATGCTCCCGCCGACTTCATTGCCGCCCAGTTGCGCGGCATCGTCGGGGTACGTATTCCGGTCGCGCGGTTTGAGGGCAAGCGCAAGATGAGCCAGAACCGCCCGGAGGCGGATCGCATTCGTGTCGCTGCCGGTCTTGCGGCAAGCGACAAGCCGCAGGATCGGGAAGTCGCCCCCCTTATCTCGATTTGAAGCCATGCATCTGATTGTCGTGTGCAACGACCGGCGAATTTCGCCGGTCGTTATTCCATGAGGTGCGGAAGCAGGCTCAATCCGACAGCAACGGTTTGGCCGCCGCCGAATATGGCTTTTTCGCAGATTGGATAGCCGGCGTGGAGGCGTCCCTGTCGTTTGCTGCCGATTGAAATTTGGGTTGACCTGCCGCAAGCTGATCTGATGCGCATGGATTGCGTTTAAGGCTGGTCGGGTGCAGCCTCGCGCAATAACAGCAGGGCTACCGGCAACGCTTAAGGAATATTCGTCGGACATGGTTTCAAGTTTGCCGCCTCCGGTATCCCAGTCGGTCGCCACCCGGCTCACGCGTGCAGCCGTTTTTCTGGTCGCGACGATCAATCCCGGATCGGCCTCCGAGGAGACAGTTCGCGGCGTGTGCGCCGATCTCTCTAGTCTGTTGCGCGGCGTGGGCTTCCGCAATCTCGATGGGCAACTGTCCTGTGTCATGGGATTCGGTTCTGAAGCCTGGGACCGTCTGTTCGGAGCACCGCGGCCAAAAGACCTGCATCCATTTCGCGAAATTCATGGCGTGCACACCGCCGTTTCGACGCCGGGCGACATTCTCTTTCACATCCGCGCGGCCAGCATGGATCTGTGTTTCGAACTCGCAACGCACGTCATGTCACGGCTTGCGGGGGCTGTTACGACCGTGGACGAGGTGCATGGCTTCAAATATTTCGATGACCGTGACCTGATCGGCTTTGTCGACGGTACGGAGAATCCGGCGGGTTCGGCCGCCGAAGCGGCTACCCTCGTCGGCGATGAAGATTCTGCCTTTTCCGGCGGCAGCTATGTGATCGTGCAAAAATATCTGCATGATCTGGAGCGATGGAACAAGGTGCCGGTCGAAGAGCAGGAGAACATCATCGGCCGGCACAAGCTGTCCGACATCGAGCAGCCCGATTCCGTAAAGAAACCGTACGCGCACAACGTTCTGACCTCGATCGAGGAGAATGGTGAACAGCTTCAGATCGTGCGCGACAACATGCCGTTCGGAGAGATAGGCAAGGGCGAGTTCGGGACCTATTTCATCGGCTACGCCCGGTCTCCGCAGCGCATCGAGAAGATGCTGGAGAACATGTTCGTCGGCAACCCGCCGGGCACCTACGACCATCTGCTGGATTTCAGCCGCGCCGTGACCGGTGGATTGTTCTTCGTGCCAACGGCGACATTCCTGGATGACATCACTCCGGAGGCGCGGCCCGCGACTGGCGCGGAGGTGAAGGAAGCCGAGGCGCCCCGGACGAATGCACGCTCCGACGGTTCACTCGGTATCGGATCCCTGAAGACGAAAGCGGAAGGCGCGACATGAACAATCTCCATCGAGAGCTGGCTCCCATTTCCGAGGCTGCCTGGGCGCAGATCGAAGAAGAAGCTTCCCGGACGCTCAAGCGCTATCTGTCCGCCAGGCGGGTCGTGGATGTCATCGGCCCGAAGGGTTTCGACGTCTCGGCTGTGGGTACCGGCCATCTCAAGAAGATCGCAAGTCCAGGGGATGGCGTGGAGACGCGACAACGTGAGGTCAAGGCTCTCGTCGAGTTGCGCGTTCCCTTCCAGCTCGCGCGCGAGGCGATCGATGACGTGGACCGCGGCGCGGCGGATTCGGACTGGTCGCCGCTCAAGGAAGCTGCGCGTAAAATCGCCTTTGCGGAAGACCGTGCCGTATTCGACGGCTATGCTGCGGCCGGGATTCAGGGAATCCGTGAAGGCACCAGCAATGCTGTTCTGACGCTTCCGCCCAACGTGAAGGCCTATCCGGATGCGGTGGCGCAGGCGGTGAGCGCGTTGAAACTCGCCGGATGCAATGGTCCCTACGCTCTTGTTCTCGGTGCGGATGCTTATACCGCTGCCAGCGGCGGCAGCGACGAGGGCTACCCGGTGTTTCGCCATATCGAGCGCGAGGTGGATGGCGGCGTGATCTGGGCGCCCGCAATCAAGGGCGGCTTCCTGGTTACGACGCGTGGCGGAGATTTCGAACTGGATATCGGTCAGGACGTTTCCATCGGCTATCTCAGCCATTCCGGCACGACGGTCGATCTCTATTTGCAGGAGACCTTTACCTTCCAGATGCTGACCTCCGAAGCCGCCGTGGTGCTTGCTTCCAGCGGGAAATAGCAATCGGATCGTGCTGCCGGGCAATACCGAACTGCGATTTCCGGATAGCGCGACCCATCCCGATCATTCTCACATCGCGTCGCAGGAGACGATTGCACCCGATGGTTCTGAAAGACGTGGTGCGGCAAAAAACGAGGGCTGCACGACATGGCTGAGCGGTTCAAGATTGGCGATCATGTGAGCTGGAATTCCGAGGCGGGCCGAGTGTCGGGGATCATCATCGCCGTCCATACCGCAGATTTTGACTACAAGGGCCACACGCATCGCGCTTCGAAAGACAGTCCCCAGTACGAAATCAAAAGCGACAAGACCGATCATATCGCTGCCCATCGGGGCGATGTTCTCAAACGCATCTAGGAATGCGGGATGGCGCGATTGCGGCTATCGCGATCGACCCCTCTTCGGCTTCACGCGGAGAATTTATCGAAACTCCTAATCATCTCATGCAGGCGACTGTTGTGGAAAACAGCAGAACGCCCGCTGCCGACTTTTCGCCATCGTGCGACATTATTCGTTAGAACCGGAATTGAAATGAGGGGCGCGAATGCCCGGCATTATCCAGATCGTCTCCTTTGCGCTCGTCGTCGCGGCCTTTGTGATCATCGCGATTCCATCAAGGGACGATTTGGCGGCAACAGATTTTCGGAACGAACATCGCGGCTCGGGAGCGCGCGACTAGAGCGCTTCACGATTTGACGAAAGCATCTCGCTCTCCTTTCCGGGCTGACCCGGCAAAAACCATCAATTCCTGAAGGAAGCTGGGTGCGGTCAAGACCGTACATGTCGACAGGACACGGATCGATTTTGTTCGGCCGGAGCGCTTTCAGCCGCGGTTGTACGCAGTTCGGACTGGCCAACCCCAAGATCAGGTGGTTTCGATTGCGGGCCGCCTATGGCTTGCGCCCCCGGCAGGCGGCGCCTGTCACTTTGTCCAACTCCAGCCGTTTTCTGATCGCCTAATCTCCGTAGGTTCCATCACCTGTAGATTGCAGGAGACAGACCTTGCAGGAGCGGCGGAAAACGGTACGGCACCGGGCCTTGAAGGGCGCCTCGATCGAGTTCGGCGGCGGCGCGATCGATTGCACGGTGCGAAATCTCTCTGAGAACGGCGCGACGCTCGACGTCGTCAGCCCGCTTGGAATTCCGGAAAGATTCACTCTTCACGTCAAGGGCGACGATGTCCGTCACTGTCGC
>JBQCIZ010000542.1:0-7605 GCA_051953235.1 Nitrobacter sp.
TCCGGGTGGCCTGCAGAAGCGGCTTCACCTGCTGGCGCGCCGTATCGTGATCCCGCATCCGCGCGGTGGGGTGATCGATGTCACCGCGCCATTGCCGCCGCACATGCTGCAATCCTGGAATTTGCTGGGTCTCGAAGCCGACCGCTTCGACCCGATCGAACATGCGCCGGAAGAATAGTCCCGCCGCTGTGCCGGCGCGAAGATCGGCGAGATAAAGGTAAGTGATGCGTGAACTGTTTGAAGAGGGACTTGGCCCGTCGCCGCTAGATCCCAACGAGTCGGCGCGCCAATCGGCGCGCGCGCCGCAGCGCAAGCGTTTCTACGAGCGGGCGGCGGCAAAGCCGGTGGATGACGGCTTTGCCATCGTCCTCGATGACAAACCAGTGCGTACACCGTCGCGCAATACGCTGGCAGCGCCGACCCGGGAAATCGCTACGGCGATGGTCGCCGAATGGGATGCGCAGCGGGACGTGATCGATCCCCTGACGATGCCGATTACGCGGCTCGCCAACAGCGTCATCGACGGCGTGGTCGGACGCGTGGATGTCGTCGCGGACGACATCGCCCAGTATTTTGGGACTGACCTTCTGTTCTATCGTGCCGGCCATCCCGAAGGATTGGTGGCGCGGGAGGCAGCGCATTGGGATCCGGTACTGCTGTGGGCCGCCGAAACGCTTGGCGCGCATTTCATTCTGGCCGAGGGCATCGTGCATGTCCGGCAACCCGATCAGGCGCTCGCCGCGGCGCGTGCGGCATTGCCGTCCGATCCTTGGGCGGTTGCCGCGATGCATGTCGTTACCACGCTGACCGGATCGGCCCTGTTGGCCTTGGCGCTCATGCTGGGCAGGCTGACCCCGGACGAAGTCTGGACCGCAGCCCATGTGGATGAGGACTGGAATGTCGCGCAATGGGGCCTGGATGAGGAAGTGGCCGCCCGGCGGGCGGCGCGTCTGGTCGATTTCAAGGCCGCGGCCGCGGTTCTGACGGCATAGTCTCGTCGGTTCGGTTAACGAGAGGTTTACGACCCGCGTTTAGCCTCGCACCCTGAACGAGGCTGTCATGGCGATTTCGATCAACCCGATTTTTCCGGTCATCGCGGCGCAGGGCGCTGCGCCCGAAGCAGCGCTTCAGCCCGGCACGGTAATCGATGCGCAGGTCCAGAAGATCCTCGCCAACGACCTCGTTCGTATCGCGATCGCCAATCTGACCATCGAGGTCTTGTCCGAAATTCCGCTTCAGGTCGGTCAGATCCTGCAGCTTTCGGTGTCGCAGACCGCACAGGGATTGAAGCTTGCGGTGGTCGGGCAGGGCGCAACGCCCGGTCAGGCGACCTCCGGCGCGGGGACTGCATCCGGGCCGGTCGATACGGTGACGCTGACGCCGGATGTGGCGGCCAGCGTTGTCGCGGCGAGGGCCGATGCCGCAACGTCATCGGCAAAACCCGTGCTGACGGCGCTGGAAGCTCTTTCGGTATCGGCGGCTGCGCAAGCCGCTGCGACACGACAGGGCAGCCTGTCGCCGCTCTATGCCAACCTGCTGGTGGCGGCCGGCTCCGGAACGCTGCCGCCGCAAGTGCAACAGGTAGTGGACCGCATGCTGGCGCTGCGGCCCGATCTCGGTCCGAATCTGAGCGGTGGCGACATCAAGACGGCGTTCCAGACCTCGGGCCTTTTTCTCGAAGCGTCGCTGGCGTCGGGACTGACGACGGCACAACCGGCATCGTCATCCGCGCCTGCACAAATTCCCGATCTCAAAGCCGCGCTGCTCGTGCTGCGGCAGATGCTCTCGGTTACGGCCGGGCCGTCGGAAACGCAAAGCGCACCTGCGGCGGCAACGGGCGCGCAGCCCGCATCCCAAGCGGCGGCCGCGCCATCGCCGGCAACGGGCGCACCGCCGCTGTCGCCCGACTTCGAGCCGCAGGAAGTTTACCTGCCGCAGGCGCGGCTTCCGGTGACCGGCGATTTCGACGAGCCGGCGGGCACGAACCAGACGTTGTTTACCCGCGTGTCCGATGCCGGTGTCCGCGCGGCTGCGACCGGCGCGGCACTGAACCTTCTGCAGGAGGTGCTGCAAGGCGGAGGGCGCGGCGCGGATATCGGCGAAGAGTTTGGACTGGACGGCGATCTCGCGGCTAGCCCATCGCCGAGAGCCGCGCCGGCCAACGGGGCGACCGAAAACAACGTCTTCATCGTGCGCACCAACACGCCGTCTCCGCCATTTCGTGGCGCACTGCCGGCGGCCCAGCCGGTCACGCTGCCGACATTGTCAGCCGCTGCTCCGGCGAGCGACGTCGCACGCCATCTGCTCGACGACACCGATGCGGCGCTCTCGCGCCAGACGCTGCTGCAGGTCGCGTCGCTGCCCGATCGCGTCGATATGGCGGGATCGCGGCCCGATCAGATCGCACCGCGCTGGAATTTCGAGATTCCGTTTGCAACTCCGTTTGGCACAGCGATCGCGCAATTCGAGATTGCGCGCGATGCCGTCGGGAACGAGGTCCAAGCGGTGAAGCGGGTGTGGCGCGCGCGGTTTTCGCTCGATGTCGAACCCACCGGGCCGGTTCATGCGCTGGTGTCGCTGACCGGCGATAAAACGTCGGTGCGGATCTGGGCCGAGCGGCCGGCGACCGCGAGCCAGTTGCGCGCCAACGCCTCGCAGCTCAGTCAGGCGCTGAGCGCCGCCGAATTGCAGCCGGGCGACATCGTGATCCGCGACGGTGCACCGCCGCAGCCGGCGCCCGCACGCGCGGGCCATTTTCTGGATCGGGCCCTATGAGCGTACAAACAAGGGATCAGATCGCGGTCGCCCTTCATTACGACAAGGGCGATGGCGCACCGCGCGTGGTCGCCAAGGGCAGGGGATCGCTCGGCGCGAAAATCATCGAGGTCGCCAAAGAGCACAAGATTCCGATCGAGGAAAACGAGGTGCTGGCCGGCGCGCTCTCGCATATCGAGCTCGGCGACGAAATTCCGGCCGAGCTCTACAAGGCCGTGGCCGAGGTGCTGATCTTCGTGTTGCGGCTGTCGGGGCGGGCGCGCTAGCGCATAGCGACAAAGCGCCCTTGGCTGTTCGGCCGAGGTCTCTACAATCGCGGTCCTCACCATGAGGACATGCGATGACAGCACCGGACAAGCCGCCACGTTTCCCGCAACTGACCATGGATCGGCTCGACGCCGCGCAAAAGCCGCTGGGCGAGCAGATCGTCAAGGTCTCGAGTATCGGGCTCGGCGGGCCGTACAATCCGATGTTGCGCAGCCCGGTGCTGGGCCAGCGACTGTACGATCTCTTCCATTATCTGCGCTGGGAAACCTCGGTGCCAATGCGGCTCAACGAATTCGCGATCATCATCATCGCGCGGCAGTGGCGCTCGCAGGTCGAATGGTTCGCGCACGCGCCGGTCGCGCAGAAGGCCGGACTGTCGCCGGACATCATCGCGGAGCTGAAGACCGGTAAGCGCCCGTCGCACATGCCGGAGGAAGAGGCTGTCGTGTACGACTTCGTTACCGAACTCACGACCACCCGCAAGGTCGCGGACGAGACGTTCGCCCGCGCGCAAAAGGTGTTCAGCGAACAGCAGATCGTCGATCTCACGGCGGTGGCGGGGAATTACATCATGGTGGCGATGCTGCTGGCGATGGCGGAGCAGACCGTGCCGCCGGGGAAGGAGGAGCCTTTCGGGCCGAACGAGCCATAAGCCGGATTTATCGGGAATCCGCCGTTTCATTCGCTCGGTGACAGGCTCAAAAAGGCCGTGCTAGAACCGGCCGAAACCATGCGGCGAACCCAAGGCAGTGAAAACCGCCTTTTTGCCGCAAACCAACACGTGGAAACGCAAGGCCGAAGCTCATGAAAGACATCCTGGACACCCTCGAAGAGCGGCGCGCGGGCGCAAAACTCGGCGGCGGCGAGAAGCGCATCGAGGCGCAGCACAAGCGCGGCAAGCTGACCGCGCGCGAGCGGATCGAGCTGCTGCTCGACAAGGGCTCGTTCGAGGAGTTCGACATGTTCGTCGAGCACCGCTCCACCGAATTCGGCATGGAGAAGTCGAAAGTGCCGGGCGATGGCGTGGTCACGGGATGGGGCACCGTCAACGGCCGCAAGACCTTCGTGTTCGCAAAGGACTTCACGGTATTCGGCGGGTCGCTGTCGGAAACCCACGCGCTGAAGATCACGAAAATCCAGGACATGGCGCTGAAGGCGCGGGCGCCGATCATCGGCCTCTACGACGCCGGCGGCGCGCGCATCCAGGAAGGCGTCGCCGCGCTCGCGGGTTATTCCTATGTGTTCCGCCGCAACGTGGTGGCGTCCGGCGTCATTCCGCAGATCAGCGTCATCATGGGGCCGTGCGCCGGCGGCGATGTCTATTCGCCGGCCATGACCGACTTCATCTTCATGGTGAAGAACACCAGCTACATGTTCGTCACCGGCCCCGACGTGGTGAAGACCGTCACCAATGAAGTCGTCACCGCGGAAGAACTCGGCGGCGCCAGCGTGCACGCGACGAAATCGTCGATCGCCGACGGCGCGTTCGACAACGACGTCGAGACGCTGCTGCAGATGCGCCGCCTGATCGACTTCCTCCCTAGTAACAACACCGAAGGCGTGCCGGAGTGGCCGAGCTTCGACGACATCGAGCGCACCGACTTGTCGCTGGATACGCTGATCCCCGACAATCCCAACAAGCCCTACGACATCAAGGAACTGATCCTGAAGGTCGTGGATGAGGGCGACTTCTTCGAACTCGCGGACACGTTCGCCAAAAACATCGTCACCGGATTCGGCCGCATCGCCGGGCGCACGGTGGGCTTCGTCGCCAACCAGCCGATGGTGCTGGCGGGCGTGCTGGACTCCGACGCTTCACGCAAGGCCGCGCGCTTCGTCCGTTTTTGTGACGCCTTCAACATTCCGATCGTCACTTTCGTCGATGTGCCGGGTTTCCTGCCGGGCACCGCGCAGGAATACGGCGGTCTGATCAAGCACGGCGCAAAACTGCTGTTCGCCTATTCGCAATGCACGGTGCCGCTCGTCACCGTCATCACGCGAAAAGCCTACGGAGGCGCGTTCGACGTGATGGCGTCCAAGGAAATCGGCGCCGACATGAACTACGCCTGGCCGACGGCGCAGATCGCCGTGATGGGCGCCAAGGGCGCGGTCGAGATCATCTTCCGCTCGGACATTGGCGACGCCGACAAGATCGCCGCGCGGACCAAGGAATACGAGGACCGCTTCCTGTCGCCGTTCATCGCCGCCGAGCGCGGCTATATCGACGACGTCATCATGCCGCACTCAACCCGCAAGCGCATCGCGCGTGCACTGGCGATGCTAAAGGACAAGCACGTCGACGCGCCCATGAAGAAGCACGACAACATTCCGTTGTGAAAGTGATTGTTCTTGGCTTCGACCCCGGCGGGAGGAATCGCAATGCCGTCGCGATTCTTCGTACGGATGATAATGTCCAGTCTGTCGCATCTTCGAATGTAGAGTCGGCGGAAGAAGCCATAGACTGGTTTTCCAATCGATGTGCGTCAGATGATCCTGAAGCATTGGGTATAGACACGTTACTACACTGGAGCCTAGCCAGGAGCGGTTGGCGTCCGGTGGACGAATTGCTCAGGAGCGCTTATCAAGACCAAGCTCACAGCGTTTTGCCTATGAATTCAATTTACGGTTCGATGTTAGGGCAAGGTATGGCGCTCGCGCTGGGGATGCGCAAACGTTGGCCGGATTTAAAACTCAACGAAGTACACCCAAAAGTGGTGCACTATGATATTTTTGGATCTCCATACTTTAGACCTGATACATTGGAGGTCGAAACTCGCAGACATGAATGCTTGAATAATGCTGGTCTCAAGAAGATTGAAGGTGATCTTCTCTCTGAAGACCAATTTGACGCAATCTTATGCTGTTTAGCCACGTTGAAGGGGCTTAGCTGTGATTGGGTTGATTTGCTGGAAATGAGTGATCGGCGACGGCTCGTTTTCCCCGTTTCGGGTGTTTCCTACCTTTGGCCCAAGGAGCTGTAGGTTAGTGGCCATGCCCCTCCACATCCTCTGCGTTCGCTCTACTATCCCCGATGCCTCCAGACGCGCCGCGTTCGATGCGTGGTACAGCAAGGAGCATCTGCCAGATGCCGCAAAATCCTTCGGCGCGCTGCATGCGTGGCGCTACTGGCTGGCCAACGATCCCGCGGTGCATCTCGCCATGTACGAGTTTCCCGACCGCGCGTCGCTCGATGCCGCCAACGAGGGCGAGGAGATCCAGCGGCTCGTGAAGGATTTCGACCGCGACTGGCCGGACGTGAAGCGGACGCGCGAGATTCTCGTGCTGGCGGAAGACTGGCAGGCCCGATAGACCGGCGCGATGCATTCAGGCCCGCTCCGTTATGCAATGCCGGAGCACGAGGTGCATTTCCTCATACATATTGCGGGTGTCCGCGTCCTGAGGGTGAATGTAGAAAGACGTGGATGGCCGGAACATCTGCGCGAAGACGCGCTTCGCGCTTTAGTCCGGCCATGACGACAGAAATGCTTCATTCCGGACTATGATGAGTTAAGGTTTGCGCGACGGCGTCATCCCGGCGCAACGGCTTTGCCGTTGTCGCTGGAGGTGTGAGCGACGAAGGTCGCGAGCCTCGAAGGATCGCCGTCGCCCTTCGAGGCGCGCGAAGGGCGCGCACCTCAGGGTGACGGCACCCGATTTACCTCAATTCATACTGGTTTAGTGGATTCTCTCCATGTCCAACATGATCTTCTCCATCCTGCTGGCGTTCGGCGCGGGCGTCAGCATTGTCATCCAGCAGGCGCTGAATTCCAACTTGCGCACCGAGCTGAACTCCGCCGCGTGGTCGGGATTCGTCAGCTATTCGGCCGGTCTCGCCTGCATGGCGCTGCTCGTGATCGCGTTGCGCGAACCGTTGCCGCCGGTTGGCGTGATGGCGCGGATTCCATGGTGGGCATGGACCGGCGGGGTGTTCGGCGCGATCTTCATCGGACTCGGCATCATGCTTGTACCAAAGCTCGGCGCTGCAACCTTCATCGCGCTGCTGGTCGCCGGCCAGATGATCGGATCGGTGGTATTCGATCATTTCGGCTGGCTCGGGCTCGCGCAACGGCCGATCGACCTGTCGCGTGTCATCGGCGTGCTGCTGCTGATCGCTGGGGTGGTGCTGATCCGAAGGTGAGGGGCGTTGCGGCTTCCAAGCAGTCCTGTCCGGCGTCAAGCGGGGTCTGCGAAAACTCTTCTGCTGACGGAGGCGCGGCCTGAGCGATAGCATGCGGCGCGGCCGACGAAGCAGGCCGGAGTTCGCGAGGAGCATTCCGATGGCCGCGCGTTTGCCGTTCTCTGCAGTCAGAACCGCCTGTCTCTGCTTCGCCGTCGTTCTGTTCGCCGGTACCGCGGCTTTCGCCGATGAGACCGTCAGCGTCGGCGGCTCGCGCGCGGTCTTGATCAAGCCGAAATCGCCGCACGCCAGCGTGATCCTGATGCCCGGCGGCAGCGGTGCGATCAGTCCGGGCGAGCACGGCGAGATCAATGGGCTGCGGGGCAACCAGTTGGTCCGCACGCGGCATGCCTATGCGGAGCGGGGACTCGCTGTGCTCGTCGCCG
>JBQCIZ010000543.1:0-7926 GCA_051953235.1 Nitrobacter sp.
AGCAGTGAGAACGAGGTGCGCGCATTGACCCCGATTCCCATCGTCACGAACGTCACGGCAATGATCACCCAGCCGTAAAAAAAACGAAGGCGCATGGATGCCTGCTACCAGTACGGAAATGAAAGCCTCGGAATGCACCCCACCGCCGAACAGCGCGGGATTAGTCAGCAAACCATACAATTCCCGGTTGCACAAACCGCGCAACCGGATACCGTTTTCCGGATGTTAATCCGGTAGCAGAAAGTCAGTTTTCGAAACGCCCTAAACATTACGCCCACTCAGTCCCCGGATGAGAGGTGCTGTCGCGACGGTTCCCAGATCAAACGAACCTCCACAGCATCACGCCGATGGAATGATTTTTCCCGGGTTGAGGATGTTATCGGGGTCGAGTGCCGTCTTGAGCGCCCGCATGGCGGCAATCGCCTCGGGACCCAGTTCGGCATGCAGATATTTCTGCTTGCCCTGCCCGATGCCGTGTTCGCCGGTGCAGGTGCCATCCATGGCCTGGGCACGCTCGACCAGCCGGTGCATGAATTCCTCGCCACGCGCCATCTCGTCGGGGTCGTTGACGTCGCAGAGCAGCGAGCAGTGGAAATTGCCGTCGCCGACATGACCAACAATCGGCGACAGCAGATTGAGGCGCTTGAGGTCTTCCTCGGTTTCCGTGACGCAGTCAGCAAGCCGGGAGATCGGCACGCAGACGTCGGTAGCCACGACGCCAGCACCGGGGCGCAAGGCTTTCACCGACCAGTAAGCATCGTGCCGTGCCTGCCAGAGCTTGGTGCGATCCTCCGGCTTGGTCGTCCAACTGAAATCGCCGCCACCGCATTCCTGGGCAATATCCCTGAAGTTCTTCGACTGTTCGGCGACATCGTTCTCGCTGCCATGGAATTCGAGCAGCAAAAGCGGCGTTTCCGGAAGCGAAAGTTTTGAATAGGCGTTGCACGCCCGCACCTGTGCTGCATTCAGCAATTCGATACGTGCCACCGGAATGCCGGTCTGGATCGCCAGGATCACGGCGTTGCAGGCGCCCTCCACGGTTTTGAACGAGCAGGCCGCGGCGGCGATGACTTCGGGAATGCCGCGCAGCTTGATCGTCAGTTCCGAAATGATGCCGAGCGTACCCTCTGCGCCCACAAACAGATGAGTCAGGTCGTAACCCGCCGATGATTTCTTCGCGCGCGTTCCCGTCGTGATGATTTCACCGTCCGCGCGAACGACCTTCAGCGCCAGCACGTTGTCGCGCATGGTGCCATACCTGACGGCGTTGGTACCGGATGCCCGGGTCGAAGCCATGCCGCCCAGCGAGGCGTCCGCGCCGGGATCGATCGGAAAGAACACGCCCTGATCGCGCAACTGTTCGTTCAGGAGTTTTCGTGTGATGCCCGGCTGGATGACACAGTCGAGATCCTCGGGATGAACAGCGAGGATCCTGTTCATGTCGCGCAAGTCGATGCAGATGCCGCCCGCCGGCGCGTTGACCTGCCCTTCCAGCGAGGTCCCGGTGCCGAACGCGATCACCGGCACGCGGTTCGCGGCGCAAATCCGCACCACGTCCTGAATGTCGGCGGTCTCCTGCGCCATCACCACGGCATCTGGTGGCTGGTTTTCGAGCCACGTCGTCGTATGCCCGTGCTGTTCGCGCACCGCCTGCGACGTCACGAGCCGATTGCCGAACCGCGCGGCGAGCGCTTCAATGGCCGTGGCCAGCGCCTTCGGTTCCGGCCGCTTCAGTGTATTGACTTTTGTTACGCCCACGATCGTTTCTCTCCCGATTGGAGCGGACCGTGGCAAAGGACGCAAAACCGGTCAAGGGACCCAATAAGCAAGAGGCAAGGAATGACGACGATACCTGCGGACAGCGCGGACCGATCAGCCAATGCAATTCCGTTCCAATCCTCGATCATGCAGATCGAACCGCAGTGGATCGATTACAATGGCCATCTCAACATGGCCTACTACAACGTCCTGTTCGACCGGGCGATCGATCAGCTCTGGCTGGAGTTGGGCATCGGTCCCGACTACATGAAGTCGCGCAACGGCTCGACATTCACCGCAGAATGCCATGTGCGCTATCTAAGAGAAATCCACCTCGGCGACCCCGTGCAAGTTTCGGTCTTGCTGGTCGCGGCCGACGAGAAACGCCTGCATACTTTTGAGGAGCTGCGTCACGCCACCGAGGGATGGGTGTCCGCGACCTCCGAGAACATGACGATTCATATCGACATGACCGCCCGCAAGGTTGCTCCCTTTCCGGCTGACATTCGTGCCCGCATCAGGCGCGTGCTTGATATTCACAACGCGGCCACACGGCCCGAAGGCATCGGCCGGAAAATCACGATGCCCTCGAAGGCGTAATCATTTGTCAAACGCGGTTGCGTCCGCGTGCCAGTCCAACCACCGCGGACACCAGAAACAGGATAAGAGCAACAAAGAAGATGATCTTGGCGATTTCGATGGAGGCGCCGGCGATTCCTCCGAATCCCAGGATACCCGCGATCAGCGCGATGATCAGGAATGTCACGACCCAGCTCAACATGGTGCCTCTCTCCGTTCTCGACGCGGCAACCGCGCCCTGATTGAGAGAACAATCCATCGCGGGAACGGAAGTTCCCTCCCGCTGCCAGCCCGAAAGTCCTGAAAAGTCGCCTGTTTTGCGGAACAAAATCGTAGTTGCAGCGGAAAACGCCGGTGCCGGGCAATCGTGGGAAAAGCGTGCGAACCGCGCGGCTGGCCCCTATATATCCTCCCAATCCTGCTATGAAGGCTCCCCTTCATCTCCCCGCAGTGCCATCGTGGGGACAAGACGATTCGCATGACTGAACCGAACAGACTGATCCATCATGACGTTCCCGAGCACCGGCCTGCGGCCGGCGGCATCGCCGAACGTGCGCGCGCAGCAGCGGGCGGCCCGCAATATCTCGCAGGGCTGAACCCTGAGCAGCGCGAGGCTGTGGAAACGCTGGATGGTCCTGTTCTGGTGCTGGCCGGTGCGGGCACCGGCAAGACCCGCGTGCTGACGACGCGGATCGCGCACATCCTGAGCCAGGGCCGCGCCCGTCCTGGTGAAATCCTCTCGGTCACCTTCACCAACAAGGCTGCGCGCGAGATGAAGCATAGGCTCGGCCAGATGCTTGGCCAGGCCGTCGAAGGCATGCCGTGGCTCGGCACCTTTCATTCCATCGGCGGCCGGATTTTGCGAGTCCATGCCGAACTCGTGCAATTGAAGTCCAACTTCACCGTGCTCGATGTCGACGATCAGATTCGCCTGCTGAAGCAACTGCTCCAAGCCGACAACATCGACGACAAGCGCTGGCCGGCGCGGATGCTGGCCGGGCTAATCGACGGCTGGAAAAATCGCGGACTGACGCCGGCGCAGGTCCCGTCGGGCGAAGCTGCCGTGTTCGGCAACGGCCGCGGCGGCAAGCTCTATGCCGCCTATCAGGAGCGTCTGAAGATTCTGAACGCCGCCGACTTCGGCGATCTGCTGCTGGAAAACATCCGCATCTTCCGCGAGCACCCCGACGTGCTGCGGCAATACCAGCACCGCTTCAAGTTCATTCTGGTGGACGAATATCAGGACACCAACGTTGCGCAGTATCTTTGGCTGCGGCTCTTGTCGCAGGCGCCTTCCTCGGCCGTCATTCCGGGGCGCACCGGAGGTGCGAACCCGGAATCTCTGGGACAACCACTTCTGGATTCCGGGTCCGCGCCAAATGGCGCGCCCCGTAATCACGAACAAACAAACGTACCCCAATCTTCGCCCAAGAACATCTGCTGCGTCGGCGACGACGACCAGTCGATCTACGGCTGGCGCGGCGCCGAGGTCGACAACATCCTGCGCTTCGAGCACGACTTTCCCGGCGCCAAGGTGATCCGGCTCGAACGCAACTACCGCTCCACCGGACACATCCTCGCCGCCGCTTCGCACCTGATCGCGCACAACGAAGGCCGCCTCGGCAAGACGCTGCGCACCGAGGACGTCGACGGTGAGAAGGTGACGGTCACCGGCGCATGGGATTCCGAGGAGGAGGCTCGCGCAATCGGTGAGGAAATTGAGCAGTTGCAGCGCGCCGGCAATCGGCTGAATGAGATTGCGATCCTGGTCCGCGCCTCGTTCCAGATGCGCGAGTTCGAAGACCGCTTCGTCACCCTTGGTCTGCCCTATCGTGTTATCGGCGGCCCGCGTTTCTACGAGCGCGCCGAAATCCGCGACGCCCTCGCCTATCTGCGCCTGATCAGCTCGCCGGCCGACGATCTTGCCTTCGAGCGTATCGTCAACGTGCCAAAGCGCGGCCTTGGCGATGCAACCGTGCAGATGCTGCACGACATAGCGCGCAAGCGGCGGATACCGCTCAGCGAGGCCGCCCGCGCCGTGGTCGAAACCGACGAATTGAAACCGAAGGCGCGCGGATCGTTGCGCGGTCTGCTCGACAGCTTTGACCGCTGGCGCACGCAGCGCGAAAGCATGCCGCACACCGAACTCGCCGAGATCGTCCTCGACGAGAGCGGCTACACCGAGATGTGGCAGAAGGACCGCTCGGCCGATGCCGCGGGCCGGCTCGAAAACCTGAAAGAGTTGGTGCGCTCCATGGAGGAATTCGAGAACCTGCAAGGTTTCCTCGAACACATCTCGCTGGTGATGGATCGCGACGGCGGCCCCGATGAGGATGCCGTCTCCGTGATGACGCTGCATTCCGCCAAGGGACTCGAATTCGACAACGTGTTTCTCCCCGGCTGGGAAGAAGGTCTGTTTCCCCACCAGCGCGCGCTCGACGAACAGGGACGTGCCGGGCTCGAGGAAGAACGTCGCCTTGCTCATGTGGGGCTGACCCGCGCACGGCGGCGCGCAAAACTTTACTTCGCCACCAACCGGCGTATTCACGGCTCCTGGTCGACGACGATTCCTTCCCGTTTTCTCGATGAACTGCCCGCGCACAACGTTGAGATCACCGAATCCAAGGGTGGTTCGGGCTGGGGCGGCGCCGGCGGATATGGCGCATCGCGCTTCGACAATCTGGATTCGTTCGGATCGAGCTATGCGACGCCTGGCTGGCAGCGCGCGCAAGCCAATCGCGGCCGCGGCGGCTTCAACGAAGCCGGCACGCCCTACAACGCCGGCAGTTCACGGAAACGCGCGCCATTGACCATCGAAGGCGAACTGGTGGCGAAATCCACCGGAACATCGTCCGATTTTTCGCTGGGAGACCGGGTCTTTCACCAGAAATTCGGCTACGGGCGGGTAACAAAAATTGACGGCAATAAACTGACCATCGCCTTCGACAAGGCCGGCGAGAAAAAGGTGGTCGACAGTTTTGTTGAGCGCGCATAGATCCTCCGCCATCCACTGTGCGTGGTTGCGGTGACGAAATCCGTTCCTATGTACCTGTCCCACATTTAATTTGCCGGATATGTCGGACGAGGCCTGTTTCGCTCGTCTTTAGTTCGAAATATCGGTCTCTCTCACATCCGAATCCCGCATGTCCCCGATCATCTCCATTTCCGGCCTGTCGAAGACCTACGCCACCGGTTTCACGGCGCTGAAGACCATCGACCTCGGCATCAACCGCGGCGAGATTTTCGCGCTGCTCGGCCCCAACGGCGCCGGCAAGACGACACTCATCAGCATCATCTGCGGCATTGCCACTCCCTCGACCGGACAGGTTCTGGTCGACGGACACGACATCCAGCACGACTATCGCGCGGCCCGCTCGCTGATCGGTCTGGTGCCGCAGGAACTGCATACCGACGCATTCGAATCCGTATGGGGGACCGTAAGCTTCAGCCGCGGCCTGTTCGGCAAGCCGAAGAACCCGGCTCATATCGAGAAGGTGCTGAAGGATCTCTCGCTGTGGGACAAGAAGGACAGCAAGATCGTCACGCTGTCCGGCGGCATGAAGCGGCGCGTCATGATCGCCAAGGCACTGTCGCATGAACCGCAAATCCTGTTTCTGGACGAGCCGACCGCCGGCGTCGACGTGGAGTTGCGCAAGGGCATGTGGGACGTAATGCGGACGCTGCAGGCATCCGGCGTCACGATCATTCTCACGACACACTACATCGAAGAGGCCGAGGAAATGGCCGATCGCGTCGGCGTCATCAACAAGGGTGAAATCATCCTTGTCGAGGAGAAAGCCAAGCTGATGCAGAAGCTCGGCCGCAAGCGAATGAAACTGCATCTCAGCGGCCGGCTCGCAGACGTGCCGGCAGCGCTCTCGGCCTACAACCTCGCCCTGGCCGACGACGGCAAGGAGCTCGTTTATACCTACGACACCAAGAGCGAGCGCACCGGTATCACCAGCCTGCTGGCCGACCTCCGCGACGCCGGCATCAAGTTCTCCGATCTCGAGACCACCCAAAGCTCGCTCGAGGACATCTTCGTCAGTCTGGTGAGGGCCTGATATGAATTTCAGAGCCGTCCGTGCAATCTACAAATTCGAGATGTCGCGCACTCTCCGCACGCTGTTGCAGAGCGTTGTATCACCTGTGGTCTCGACATCGCTGTATTTCGTGGTCTTCGGATCCGCCATTGGCTCGCGCATCACCCAGGTCGAGGGCGTCAGCTACGGCACCTTCATCGTGCCGGGCCTCGTGATGCTGTCGGTGCTGACACAGAGCATCACCAATGCCTCGTTCGGCATCTATTTTCCGAAGTTCGTCGGCACGATCTATGAGATCCTGTCCGCGCCCGTGTCCTACGTCGAGATCGTGCTGGGTTACGTCGGCGCGGCCGCGACCAAATCCATCATCGTCGGCCTGATTATCCTGGCCACCGCCGGCCTGTTCGTGCCGCTCCACATCCATCATCCCGTCTGGATGCTGATCTTCCTGATTCTGACATCCGTGACATTCAGCCTGTTCGGCTTCATCATCGGCATCTGGGCCGACGGGTTTGAGAAACTTCAGATGATCCCACTGCTGGTGATCACGCCGCTGACGTTCCTTGGGGGAAGCTTCTATTCGATCAGCATGCTACCATCAGGATGGCAGACGATCGCGCTGCTCAATCCGGTGGTTTACCTCATCAGTGGTTTTCGCTGGAGCTTTTACGAAATTGCGGATGTCAGCGTGGCCGTAAGCATCGGCATGACGCTCGGCTTCCTCGCGATCTGCATGATCGTCGTATGGTGGATCTTCAAGACCGGCTACCGGCTCAAGAACTGAACGCGCGCGCTAGGTCAGGCACAAGCCGGGTTAGGCACAAATAGCGCGGCGCCGGTTTGTACCGGGCCGCGCCGCGCTGATCGTGCTGAACGTTATCAATAGCAGTGGAAATGACCGTGCCGCCAGTAACCCCGGCAGCGATGGCCGCGCCGGGGTCCGCGGTCGGGAATGCCGAGCACGCCCTTGACGCCACCCACGGCTCCGCCGACGCCTGCGCCGATAGCTCCACCGACCACGGCGCCAACCGGGCCGGCCGCACGACCACCTTCACGCGCGCCTTGATGGCCGCCACGCTCCATACCGCCGATGACGCCCTGCGCGTGCGCCAGATGTGGAATGGAGAACAGCGCCAACGCTGCCGCCGCCGCTGCGAAGCGCAACCGGATGGAATTGCTCGTCGGCAACGTTCTGGTCGTGGTTTTCATCTGCAAAATCCTCTCCTGCGTTGGCCCGCATACGGCCGTATCCCGAACTTGCGGTAAGCATAACGTGATCGTCATCAAAAAGTTCCGCAGCCGCCCGCACCGCGGTGGCAAGTTACAAAAACCTGTCCTGACGGCGGGTTTTGGCCGCGTCCCGGCCTTGGTTACGCCGCTTCGCGAATTAACGATGGCAAGAACCCGCTACTGGAAGCAGACCCGTTTTGAGCGCATATATCGAAAGGGGACGGCAGGTGGCACGCGAGGCCCGAGGTAAAATGCGTACGTTCCTATTTCCGATCGCCGGTCTGATGTTTCTCGCTGCTGGCAGCGTTGCCCAGGC
>JBQCIZ010000544.1:0-3561 GCA_051953235.1 Nitrobacter sp.
CGCCTTGACGTCGCGCAGCCAGGCCAGATTGGCCTCGCTCGGCTCGTCGCCCAGCGCCAGCTCGGCGTCTTTCAATTCCCTAAGTAAGGAGTGCCACTGACGATGCAAGGCGATCAGTTGCTGCCAAGTCGCGAGAACGTCGTCGCGGGCCGCGCCGGGCTGCGCGCCCCACACCGCCCGGGTCGTGATGGCACGTTCAAAGCGTTGAATTTGCTCATCATATCCGCTTTTCGCGAGCCAGTCGCCGACCTTCGCCCGCTCCACGTCTTCATCCTCTGCGACGCCAGATTGCGCGAAGGCGGCGAGGATTCCGGCCCTGAGCTTGATGGCGTCGGGGTGCGCAAGCTCCAGCGCCGCCACCTCCTCGAGGTGGTCGTGCAGCAGCCAGGGGTGGTTGATCAGGGTCTTCAGGATCAGCGCCTCCCGGCGCGACAGCACGCTGCGCTGGCCGCGCATGATCGGCGAGTTGGCGAGCTGCGGGCTGACCGCCTGATAGGGCCCCGGCGGAATGGCCGATCCGCCTGTGGGTCCCGAGGGCCGGAATCCACCCCGGCTCCCAGCTCCCGCTCTGGCAAAGGCCGCGCGCGGCTGGAATCGCCGGCCTGATTCGCTCCCGAATCCGCCGCGGCCATAGCCGCCCCGCGCGGGCTCCGGCGCAAAGGTGCGCTGCAGCCGCTCGGCGAGATCCTGCCGGTAGTAGCGCCGCACCACTTCGTCGCGCACGGCGTTGGCGAGCTCGTTGATGCGCGCCTCGAGCGCGGCGCGCCGCTCTGGCGTCGCAAAGCTGCCGCCCTCGATCTCGCGCGACCAGATCATGTCGGACAGCGAGCGCGCGGCGCCGATCACGTCCTCGATCGCGGCGCGGCCGCCCGAGCGCGCGAGATCGTCGGGGTCCTGCCCTTCCGGCATCAGCGCGAAGCGCAGACTCTTGCCCGGCTTCAGATGCGGCAATGCGAGGTCGGCGGCGCGATACGCGGCCTTGCGCCCGGCGCCGTCGCCGTCAAAGCAGAGGATCGGCTCGTCCGTCATCTTCCACAGCAGTTGAAGCTGATCTTCCGTCAACGCGGTGCCGAGCGGCGCGACCGCGCCTGCAAAGCCCGTGGTCGCGAGCGCGATGACGTCGACATAGCCTTCGGCGACGATGAGCTGCGCGCCGTCATGCACGGCCTGCCGCGCGGACGCGATGTTGTAGAGATTGTGCCCCTTGTGAAACAACGGCGTTTCCGGCGAATTGAGATATTTCGCCGGCGCATCCTTCTGCAGCGCACGGCCGCCGAAGGCGATGATGCGATTACGCGCATCCGCGATCGGAAACATCACGCGGTCGCGGAATCGGTCATACGGCACGGGAATGTCGTCGCCGTGAACGAGCAGGCCCGCCTCGTTCATGTCTTCGACCGATACGCCCTGCGCGCCCAGATACTCCTTCAGCGCAAAACGTTCGGCCGGCGCGTAACCCATGCGAAACTGCACCTGCGTCGACGGCGAGATGCTGCGGTCGGCGAGATAGCCGCGCGCCTTCGCCCCGTTGCGGGAGGCCAGCGTATCGACGAAGAATTTTGCCGCGAGTTCCATCACGTCATGCAGGGTGCGGCGGCGCTGCTCATGTTTGGCGGCATCGGGCGAAGCCACCGGGATCGGCATGTGCGCAAGGGAGGCTGCGGTCTCCACCGCCTCGACGAAGCTCGCGCCTTCGGTCTCCATGATGAAGTCGAAGATATTGCCGTGCTTGCCGCTGGCGAAGCAGTGATAAAAACCCTTCTGGTCGTTGACCGTGAAGGACGGCGTCTTCTCCTGCTTGAACGGCGACAGGCCCTTGTACTCGCGCCCCGCCTTTTTCAGCTTCACGCGCCGGCCCACGACCTCCGATACCGGAAGCCGCGCGCGCAGTTCGTCGAGGAATTGGGGCGTGAAGCGCATGGATCAGGACAAGTCTCCGCAACCGGCCATCAATATAGGCTCGGCGGTCTGCTGGCCCAAGGCACAGGAACAGCAGCCCGGATTGTCCCGGCAATTCACAGCCCCGAGGCCTTTGCCGGGACGGTCAGGGCTTCTGGAACCGCCCCGACTCGATGCGCGGCAGGTTGTCGACCTGCCAGTTATAGACGTAGGTCCAAGCCTCTGCCGCGCCGCCGCCCGCGCGCGTGACCGGCAGGACCCGCCGCACATACTCGGTCGGCTCGGCAAAACCTTCGCCGCAGGCTTCGTACATGTCGAATTCGCGCAGCAGCGCGTCGGGCTCGCGCAGGCGGTAGAGTTCGCCGTACGCGACGTCAGCGGCCGCGTCTGATAACACCAGCCCCGGATAGTGGCGGATGAGATGCAGCCGGCCCCGGCAACTGGCCTCGCCCTCGAACGCGGCGTTGGCGGAGAGCAGCCGCGACATCGGATGATCGTAGCCGCGCATCAGCGTGCCGTAGACGAAGAGAAGATCGAGCATTGCGGTCCCGGTACTTTTGGCGCGACTGGCGCGTAGCCGCATGTCTTTGTTGAGAGGATGGACGGTTGGGGTCAAGGCCGCGCGCGCGAGGCGCTGGCAAGGAATCGGCAACAGCGGCTATAGACGGTTATACGGACCAGCCCAACCCACATCTGCGATATGACCGATCTGATCCTCCGCGAACCGCCCGTCATCGAGCGCAATGCCGCAGGCCGCTCGCCGTTTCTCCTGACCTGCGATCACTACGGCCGCACGATCCCCGATGCGCTCGGCGATCTCGGCCTGCCCGAGAGTGAACTGACGCGGCACATCGCGTGGGACATCGGCATCGCCAGCGTTTCCGAGCGGGTGTCCGACGCGCTCGGCGCGCATCTGATCGCGCAGCGCTATTCGCGCCTTGTGATCGACTGCAACCGGCCGCCCGAGGTCGCGAGCTCGATCCCTGTCCTCAGCGAGGCAACCCCTGTTCCCGGCAACGAGGGCATTTCACGAGCCGACGCCGACGCGCGGCGGGCTGCGATCTTCACGCCCTATCATGACAGGATCGACGAGGCGATCGATGCGCGGCAAGCGCGGGGCCGTCCCACCGTGCTGGTCTCGCTGCACAGCTTTACGCCGGTTTATGCCGGTGTCGCGCGGCCCTGGCATGTCGGCACGCTTTATCACCGCGATGCGACGCTGGCGCCGCTGCTCCTGAAACTGCTGCGCGCCGAGGGCGATCTCGTGGTCGGCGACAACCAGCCTTATGCGGTCAGCGACCTCACCGACTTCACCATTCCCGTCCATGGCGAGAAGCGTGGGCTGATGAATACCGGCATCGAGATCCGTCAGGACCTGATCGCGGACGAGGCCGGACAGGCGCAATGGGCGGAACGGCTGACGCGGCTGCTACGCGAGATCGAGGCGACGCTGGTGACGCCGAAGGCAGCGCGCGCGTGAAATGTGTGGGAATGCACCGACACGTTGGCAGTTCGTTCCCTCTCCCCACCGGGGAGAGGGTTAGGGTGAGGGAAATGCGGGGCGTCTGGTTGGCGCCCCCTCACCCGACACTACGTGTCGACCTCTCCCCGGTGGGGAGAGGTGAAAAGAGAGCCTATCTTCCACCTCTCCCGCTTGCGGGG
>JBQCIZ010000545.1:0-2187 GCA_051953235.1 Nitrobacter sp.
GCGACAAAACTGCGCCGGCTGATCCGGCCGTCAATTCTCCAGCGCTTCATAGACCAGTTTCTTGAGCGTGCGCTGGATGCGCTGGCGCTCGGTCGGCGTCATTTCCATCAACAAGAATGTCATCTCCTGCTTGGGATCGACAACGAAATAGGAGCCGCCCGCGCCGTCCCACTTCAACTCCCCGAGATCGCCGGGCGGCGGCGGCTTGGCCTCGCCCGGATCGGTCCGCACGCCAAAGCCAAGCCCGAAACCGAATCCGTCGCCGGGAAAATAGGCCCAGTCGCGCTCGACGCCTGACTTCGGCCCGACGTGATCCGTCGTCATTTCCTTGAACGCCTCAGGGCTGAGGTACCGCTTGCCCTCATAGGTCCCGCCATTGAGGATCATCGCGATGAAGCGCGAAAAATCCGCTGGCGTCGACACCATGCCGCCGGTGCCCGCCTCGCGCCGGTGCGGTGTGATGGCGTCGCCGATATAGCCGACATGAAAATCGGAATCCTTCGGCATCGGCGCGGCGACCATTTTGTGTTTTGTGGAATCGTGGACGTAGAACGCCGTATCCACCATGCCCAGCGGATCGAGCAGCCGCTCCTTCTCGAATTCGTAGAGCGACTTGCCCGACACCACCTCGATCACGCGGCCAAGAATGTCCGTCGAATGCCCGTAGTCCCACAGCGTGCCCGGCTGCTCCTGCAACGGCAGCTTTGCAATCCGCTCGGCGAATTCCGCATTGGTCGGATCGCCTGCGAACAGGTTCGCTTTCGCATATTCCTTGCGCACAAGACTGTCGCCGTAGAACCCGTAGGTGATGCCGGAGGTGTGCCGCATCAGATCGAGAATCGTGATCGGGCGCTTGAGCGGGACGAGTTCGAGTTGCTTGCCGCCGCCCGCAGTATCTTTTTCGACACCAACCTTCATATTGGCGAACGACGGGATGTACTTCGAGACGGGATCGTCGAGCTTCATCTTGCCATTGTCGATCAGCATCATCGCGGCGACGCTGGTGATCGGCTTGGTCATGGAGAAGATGCGGAAGATGGTGTCCGCCGTCATCGGCTGGCCTGATACGACATCGCGCACCCCGAAATAGCGGCTATAGACCGGCTTGCCGTGCTGCCGGATCAGCACCACCGCGCCGGGGATCTTGGCCTGCTTGATCTCGTTCTCAAAGAACGCGTCGATCTTCGCAAGTTTGTCCGGATTGAAGTGGGCGCCGGCCGGAATCTCGAAGGTGCCTTCGGCCCGTGCCGCTTGGATCGATGCGCCAGCGGCGGCCAGCAGGACCCCGCAAACCAGCCCGCGCACCGCCTTTGGAATTTGCATGACGCTTCTCCCCGCCCCAATGCCGGGAAGTTTAGCGGGACGCTCACGTCGCACAAGGGTCGGAGGCATTCAGCAGCGCCTGATGGTGCAATTGCGCGCTGTCATCCGAAAAGCAGCAAAAGATGACCTGCGCGACCGAGGGAGCCGCCGCCAGCAAACCAATCACCGCGCCTACCGCGATCCGCGACGCGGCGGCGGCCGGAAAGTGATAGACGCCGGTAGAGATGGCTGGGAAGGCGATGGACGTCAGATGGTGTGCGTGAGCGAGCGCCATGGTGCGGCGGTAGCACGAGGCAAGCAGTTCGTCTTCGCCGTGACCGCCGCCGTGCCAGACCGGGCCGACCGTGTGAATAACATGCCGCGCCGGAAGGCGGTATCCGCGGGTGATCTTGGCCTCGCCCGTCGCGCATCCATTGAGGGTGCGGCACTCCGCGAGCAGTTCGCGTCCGGCAGCGCGATGAATCGCGCCATCAACACCGCCGCCACCGAGCAGGGATTCATTCGCGGCGTTGACGATCGCATCAACGCGCAATGTCGTGATATCGGCGACGAGAACCTCGAGCCGTGCCGAGCCGATAATGCGTTCAGCCGTGATCAGGCTGCCGGCGCGCCGACCGTGACGCCCTTGTCCGCGAACATCTGCTGCAGTTCGCCGGCCTGGAACATCTCGCGGACGATGTCGCATCCGCCCACGAATTCGCCCTTGACGTAAAGCTGCGGGATGGTCGGCCAGTTCGAGTAGGTCTTGATGCCGTTACGCAGGTCGGCCGATTCGAGCACGTTCAGGCCCTTGTAGCCGACGCCGATGTGGTCGAGGATCTGGACCACCTGCCCCGAGAAGCCGCACTGCGGAAACTGCGGCGT
>JBQCIZ010000546.1:0-2038 GCA_051953235.1 Nitrobacter sp.
ATTGAGCCGGAAGAACAGGTCCTCGCGGAATAGCCCCTGCTGGATCAGGATGCGAAGATCCTTGTTGCTCGCCGCGACGATGCGGACGTCGGTCTTGATCGCGGTGCGCCCGCCGACCGTGGTGTATTCGCCCTGCTGCAGTACGCGCAGCAGGCGGGTCTGCGCTTCCATCGGCATGTCGCCTATTTCGTCGAGGAACAGCGTCCCTCCCTCGGCCTGCTCGAATCTGCCGGAGGCGCGGGTATTGGCGCCCGTGAACGCGCCGCGCTCATGGCCGAACAATTCCGACTCGATCAGATCGCGCGGAATCGCCGCCATGTTGACGGCGACGAACGGACCGTTGCGCCGCTTGCCGTAATCGTGAAGGGCGCGCGCAACCAGTTCCTTGCCGGTGCCGGACTCGCCGGAAATCATCACGGTGAGATCGGTCTGCATCAGCCGCGCCAGCACGCGATAGATTTCCTGCATCGCGGGCGAACGGCCGACCAGCGGGATGGAGTCGAATTCGTTTTCGTCCTCCGCGCTCGCCACCCGTTCCTTCGGCTCCGCGAGTGCACGCCCGACAATGGCGATCAGCTCCTTCAGATCGAAGGGCTTTGGCAGATACTCGTAGGCGCCGCGTTCGGACGCGCGGATGGCGGTCATGAACGTGTTCTGTGCGCTCATGACGACGACCGGAAGGTTCGGGCGCATCTTCTTGATGCGCGGCAGCAGGTCGAATGCATTCTCGTCCGGCATCACCACGTCGGTGATGACCAGATCGCCCTCGCCCTGGCTGACCCAGCGCCACAGCGTCGCGGCATTGCCGGTCAGGCGCACCTCGTAACCGGCGCGCGACAACGCCTGATTGAGCACGGTACGGATCGCGGCGTCGTCATCGGCGACAAGAATGCTGGCTGCGGGCATGTTTTATCCTCATCTTGAATCGTGTGAGGCAGGTGACGACGTACCCGGCACGGCGTCGTCATTGCTTTGCTGGTATTTGGAACTGGTGTTGAACATCGGAAGCAGGATGCGGAAGCTCGTCTTGCGCGGCTGCGACTCGCACTCGACGATCCCGCCATGGTCGCCGACGATCTTCGCGACCAGCGCGAGACCGAGCCCGCTTCCGGTCGCCTTGGTGGTCACGAAGGGATCGAACAGGTTCGGCAGCAGGTCCTCGGGCACGCCGGGACCGTTATCCTTGACGCAAAATTCCAGCGGCAGCGACACCCGGGTCTTCTTGCCGGGCACCGACAGGCGCACGCCGGGACGAAACGCGGTCGTCAGCTGGATTTCGCCCTCGCTGCCGAGATCGGCCACGGATTCCGCGGCGTTCTTGACGAGATTCAGGAAGACCTGAATGAGCTGGTCCTGATTGGCGAGCACCGGTGGCAGCGACGGGTCGTAGTCTTCGATAAATTTCACGTTGCGGGCGAAACCGGATTGCGCCAGCCGCTTCACGTGATCGAGCACCGAGTGGATGTTGACCGGGCCCCGCGCGACCGGACGCTCGTCGCCGAACACCTCCATGCGGTCGACCAGCGTGACGATGCGATCGGCTTCGTCGCAGATCAGCCGCGTCAGCATCCTGTCTTCCGACGAGGCGGCCTGTTCGAGCAGTTGAGCCGCGCCGCGAATGCCGGACAGCGGGTTCTTGATCTCGTGCGCAAGCATGGCCGCGAGCGCGGTGACCGAGCGCGCCGCGCTGCGATGGGTCAACTGCCGGTCCATCTTGTCGGCGATGGTGCGCTCCTGGAGCATCACCACGACATGGCCGGGCCGTTCCGTCAGAGGCGCGACGTGCAGATCAACCTGACGGTCGCGGCCGATGCGTGGCGTCCCCAGGTCGACCTTGAATTCATTGACCGGCGAGCCGCTGTCGCGAACCTGATCAATCAGTGCCAGCAGCGGACTGCCGAACGGGATGACCTCTTTCAGCGACTGCCGCTGCAAAAACTGCGTCGACATCTCGAAGAAGGATTCCGCCGCCATGTTGGCGTCGACGATCCGCCCGTCAGGGTTGACCAGCAGAACCGGGTTCGGCAGCGCGTTAAGA
>JBQCIZ010000547.1:0-6514 GCA_051953235.1 Nitrobacter sp.
CGGCTGAGCCATTTGAAGCCAGTCCCGGCGGTCGAGTTGACAACGCCAGCCCAATGCTCTTCGCTCTCCAAAACACAGGTGATGTGGAGACGAAACGATGACCAAGGCAGTGCGCGTTCATCAGGTCGGCGGCCCGGAGGCGCTGGTCTATGAGGCGGTGGACGTTCCCGCGCCGGGGCAGGGTGAAGTCCGGATCAAGCAGCACGCCGTCGGCCTGAATTTCATCGACGTCTACTACCGCACCGGCCTCTACAAGGCGCCCACCATGCCGTTCGTCGCAGGCAACGAGGCGGCGGGTGAAGTCGTCGCGGTGGGGCCGGGCGTCACCGATTTCCATCCGGGCGACCGCGTCGCCTACTATCACAACCTCGGCGGCTACGCGACCGAGCGCAACATTCCGGCCGAGAAGCTGGTCAAGCTGCCGGACCACATCACCTACGAGCAGGGCGCGGTTCTGATGCTCAAGGGGCTGACGGTCTGGTACCTGCTGCACAAGACCTTCAAGGTCGAGCATGGCCATCGCGTGCTGATCCACGCCGCGGCCGGTGGAATCGGATTGCTCGCCTGCCAGTGGGCCAAGGCGCTCGGCGCGCATGTGATCGGCACGGTCGGGTCGAAGGCGAAAGCCGATCTCGCGCTCGCCAACGGCTGCGACCACGTCATCCTCTACAACGAGGAGGACTTTGTCGCGCGCGTGAAGCAGATCAGCCGCAACGAATTGTGCGACGTGGTCTATGACGGTGTCGGCAAGACCACGTTTCCGGGATCGCTCTCGTGTCTCCGCCCGCGCGGATTGTTCGTCAGCTTCGGCAATGCCTCCGGCCCGGTGCCGCCATTCGCGCTCGCCGAACTCAACAATCACGGCTCGCTGTTCGCGACTCGGCCGAAGCTCAACGACTACGTCGCGACCCGCAAGGAATTGCTCGAAGGCGCGGATACGCTGTTTGCCGCCGTCATCAACGGCAAGCTGCACGTGCCGATCAACCATGCCTACGCCCTGAAGGATGCCGCCAAGGCACATACCGACCTTGAAAGCCGGGCGACCACGGGTGCAGCGATCCTCAAGCCGTAGATCATGATGAGCGCGGTTTGCGCGACGGCGTCATCCTGAGGTGCGAGCGTTAGCGAGCCTCGAAGGATCGCCGTCGCCCTTCGAGGCGCGCAAGAGCGCGCACCTCAGGGTGACGGCTTCCGGTACGCTAGATGTTATCCGACGCAGCGCGCCGCGCCGATCTTGCCGAGAATGGCGTCGAGCATCGCGATCATTTCGGAGATTTCTTCGCGGCTGACGTTGAGAGCCGGCATGAACCGCAAGGCGTCGGGCCGCGGCGCGTTGAGCAGGAGCCCGTCTTCGAGTGCGGTCGCGACAATCGCCGGCGCAATCGGTCGCTTGAGGTCGAGTGCCAGCAACAGCCCGCGGCCCCGGATCGCGCCAAGCCCGTGCCGGGCCGAGACACGCTGCAACTCGCTTTCAAGGAACAGCCCGGTCTCGGTGACCGTCTTCAAAAACTCCGGCCGCCCGACCTGATCGAGGATCGCAAGCCCCGCCGCGCACATCAGCGGGTTGCCGTTGTAGGTGCCGCCCTGATCGCCGTGCGCGAAGCACGACACCGCATCGGTGGCGAGCAGGGCGCCGAGCGGCACGCCGCCGCCAATGCCCTTGCCGAGCGTCATGATATCCGGCTCGATTCCGGCGTTCTCATAGTCGAACAGTTGTCCGGTCCGGCCCATGCCGGTCTGGATCTCGTCGACGATCAGCAGCAGGCCATGCTGTTTGGTGAGCGCCCGCAGCGCCTGCAGGAATTCCGTAGTCGCGGGCCACACGCCGGCCTCGCCCTGAATGGGCTCGAGCATGACGGCCACGGTGTTGTCGCCGATCAAGGCTTCGACGGATGCGATGTCGTTGAGTTTGGCTTTCGGAAAGCCGGGCACCTTTGGCTCGAACAGCGGCTCGAACGCCTTCTTGCCCGAGGCCGACATGGTGGCAAGCGTGCGTCCGTGAAAGCCGCCGTCGAAGGTAATGATCTCGTACGCGCCGTTACGATGCAGGCTGCCATATTTGCGCGCGAGCTTGATTGCACCCTCGTTGGCCTCGGCGCCCGAGTTGGTGAAAAATACCTGATCGAAACACCTTTGGGCGACCAGCGCCGCCGCCAGCTTCATGCTCGGCTCGTTGTAGAAGGCCGGGCTTGGCGTCACGAGCTTGCCGGCCTGCGCCGCAAGCGCCTCGGCGAGGACGGGTGGCGAATGCCCGAGGCTGTTGACGGCCCAGCCCTGCACAAAATCGAGATAGCGCTTGCCCGTGTGATCCCACAGCCAGGAGCCTTCGCCCCGAACGAATACGTTGGGCGGCCGGGCGGCGATATCCATCAATGCATCGAACGGAAGGGTTGCGATCGTCATGTCAGTCTCCAGCAGGTCAGGGGAAAATGCAGGCCAAAACGCAAGAAGGCCGCACGTTGCGGGTGCGGCCTTCTCGAAAACTGTTGCTGATCTTGCTAGTTGTTCAGCTTCGTCGTCGGACACGGCGCGACCCATCATCGTCGAACGAGCGACGACGGAGGCAGGCGCGGCGGTTGGTCCGGTTGAACGACATGGGGCGCGAATACATCCGCACCCCCGGCGCTGTCAAGGGTGTGTGTTAAAATCCGGCGGCGGTGCCGTGCAGATCATAGTCGTCGGAACGCTCGATCTTCACGCTGACGATCTCGCCGACCTTCAGCGGGCGGCGGCTTGCGACGTAGACGGCGCCGTCGATCTGCGGCGCATCGGCCTTGGAGCGGCCCTTGGCAACGCTCGGACCGACCTCGTCGATGATGACCTGCTGGCGAGTGCCGACTTTGCGTTTTAGGCGGCGCGCCGAGATTTTCTGCTGCCGCGCCATCAGCGCATTCCAGCGCTCGGTCTTGATGGCCTCGTCGACTTGGTTGTCGAGCGCGTTCGAGGTTGCGCCCGCGACCGGCTCGTACTTGAAGCAGCCCACCCGGTCGATCTCAGCTTCATCGAGCCAGTCCAGCAGATACTGGAAATCGGATTCGGTTTCGCCGGGGAAGCCGACGATGAAGGTCGAGCGTAGCGTCAGATCGGGACATTGCTCGCGCCACATCTTGATACGCGCGAGCGTCTTGTCCTGCGCCGCCGGCCGCCGCATCTGCTTCAATACCTCGGGGCTCGCGTGCTGGAAGGGGATGTCGAGATAGGGCAGCACCTTGCCCTCGGTCATCAGGCCGATGACCTCGTCGACGTGGGGGTAGGGATAGACATATTGCAGGCGCACCCATGCGCCGAGTTCGCCGAGTTCGCGCGCGAGGTCGAGAAACCTTGCCCGCACCTCCCGATCCTTCCACGGGCTCGCCGCGTATTTGATGTCGACGCCATAGGCCGAGGTGTCCTGCGAGATCACCATCAACTCCTTGACGCCGGCGGCGACCAGCTTTTCCGCCTCGCGCAGTACGTCGTTCGCAGGACGCGACACCAGATCGCCGCGCAGCTTCGGGATGATGCAGAACGTGCAGCGGTTGTTGCAGCCTTCGGAGATCTTCAGGTACGCGTAGTGGCGCGGCGTCAGCTTGATACCCTGCGGCGGCACCAGGTCGAGATGCGGATTGTGTAGCGGCGGGATCGCGCGATGCACGGCCTCGAGCACGCTTTCGTATTGCTGCGGCCCGGTGATGGAGAGCACGCCGGGATAGGCCTTCTCGATCTGCTCGGGCTCCGCGCCCATGCAGCCGGTGACGACCACTTTGCCGTTCACGGCCATGGCTTCGCCGATTGCGCCGAGCGACTCCTGCTTGGCGCTGTCGAGGAAGCCGCAGGTGTTGACGATGACGAGATCGGCGTCGTCATGCTTGCGCGCGAGTTCATAACCTTCGGCGCGCAGCCGCGTGATAATGCGTTCGGAGTCCACCAGCGCCTTGGGGCATCCCAGCGAAACAAAGCTGACTTTCGGCGCGGCGGCCTGGTTCATATCGAATTGTCCGGTTGAATAGGCTGCAGCTAGCCTTGATCATCGGGAAATACAAGCTGGAGGGCATTCCGGCTGAGAAACCCGTTTGCTCAATTATTAGGCTTGTATAGTTATTGCCTATATTTTGATCGATTGCTTTTCAATCCAGCAGCAGTATCTGCGCAAGCGACTCATTCACGCTGCATCGCAGCGTATCTAATACATTGAAATAGCGCGATATTATCCGTTTTGCTGCGTTGGCACAGCGCTTGAATAGACGAGAGGGAGCCACCCCCCGCCGGGATTGGTTGGCTCATCCGCGAGGGATCATCGCGGATCTTGTTCCTCATGATCGCTGCGAAATGCAGCCGCTGGAGCCCGATATGGATTACGTGAAGCCCACCGATGTCGTCGCCGCGATGGTCGACGCCAGCCTGAAGAAGCTGTCGCTGTCCCCGCGCAACCTTCTGATCCGGGGTGTCCTGTCGGGAGCGCTGCTCGGCGCGGCCACGGTGCTCGCGTTCGGTACCGCCATGACATCCGGACAGCCATTCGTTGGCGCACTCGTATTCCCGGTCAGTCTCGTCATGATCGTGCTGCTCGGCCTCGAACTGGTGACGGGCAGCTTCGGCCTGCTTCCGCTCGCGCGTCTCGAGGGCAAGGCGAGCTGGAGCGCGATCGTCGCCAACTGGTCCTGGGTGTTTCTCGGAAACCTTCTCGGCAGCATCGCCTTCGGCGCCCTGATCGCGATCGCACTCACCAACATGGGTACATCGGCACCCTCAGGGGTCGCCGCCCGCATCATCGCGGTCGCCGAAGCCAAGACCGTCGCCAATGAAGCGCTGGGCACGGCCGGCATGGTCAGCGTGTTCGTCAAAGGCATTCTCTGCAACTGGCTGGTGTGCCTCGGCGTGGTGATGGGCATGACCTCGTCGTCGACGGTCGGCAAGATCGCGGCAATCTGGTTGCCGATCTTCCTGTTCTTCGCGCTCGGCTTCGAGCACGCCGTGGTCAACATGTTCGTGATCCCGACCGGCATGCTGCTGGGCGCCAAGGTCAGCGTCTACGACTGGTGGGTGTGGAACCAGATCCCGGTCACGCTCGGCAATATCGTCGGCGGCGCGCTGTTCACCGGCGTGGCACTGTACGCGACCTACAAGCCGGCCAATCAGATGGCTCCCATGTCGCCGGTTGCGCCGCAGGTTCCAGCTGAATAACGGCGGCGCGTAATCATGCTGGATACACCGAACGCTGACTTCAGCGACGAGCAGAAGCGTTACCTCGAAGGCTTCATGTCTGGCCTTCAGGTCGGGCGGGTGGGGCGTGCCCTGGGACCTGCGGGCGGTGGAAGCGCGCCCGCTGCTCCCGGCGCCGAGCCGGAACCGATCGGTCCGGACGCCGCAGGCTTCAAGGCGCAGGCGCGTGTGCTGCGCGAAGGCAAGAAGCTGTCCGATCCGGAGAAGTTCAAGCGCGAGCAGCATCCGTTCGATGCGTACGAGCGGCTGAAGGAGCAGGCGGCAAGCAATTCGCCGCCGACGCCGGCGGACAATTTCCGCTGGCGCTATTATGGTCTGTTCTATGTCGCGCCGGCGCAGGACTCCTACATGAGCCGCCTGCGGATTCCGAACGGCATTCTCAAGCACTGGCAGCTTGCGGGCGTCGCGGATCTGGCGGAACGGTTTTGCGGCGGCTATGCGCACATCACCACGCGCGCCAACATCCAGGTTCGCGAGATCCAGCCGAAGGACACCGTGGCCTTCATCGAAGGCATTCAGGACATCGGCCTGTGCTCGCGCGGATCGGGCGCCGACAACATCCGCAACGTCACGGGCACGCCGACCGCCGGGATCGATCCGCAGGAATTGATCGATACCCGCGCCTGTGCGCGCGAGTGGCACTATCACATCCTCAACGATCGCTCGCTGACCGGATTGCCGCGCAAGTTCAATGTCGCGTTCGACGGTGCGGGCCGGATCGCCGTTCTCGAGGATACCAACGACATCGCCTTCGCGGCAGTTGAGGTGAAGGAGGGCTTTGGCGCGGAGTCCGGCGTCTGGTTCAGGCTCGGCCTCGGCGGCATCACCGGCCACAAGGATTTTGTCAAGGACACCGGCATCATCGTGCGGCCCGCCGATGCGACCAGGGTGGCCGATGCCATCGTCCGCGTCTTCATCGAGACCGGCGACCGGACCAATCGTCTGAAGGCCCGGCTCAAATACGTGCTCGACCGCATGGGGCTCGAAACCTTCATGCGCGCGGTGGAGGAAAAGCTCGGCTTTGCACTGACGCGTGTGCCCATAGAAGCGATCGCGAAACGTCCTGCGTTCGATCGGATGGCGCACACCGGCATTCATCCACAGAAGCAGCCCGGCCTGAACTGGATCGGCGTGACGCTGCCGGTCGGCAAGCTGACCTGCGAGCAGATGAGAGGTTTGGCAAAGATCTCCGCCGATCTCGGCGACGGCGATATTCGCCTCACGGTCTGGCAGAATCTCCTGATTTCAGGCGTTTCCGATGCCAACGTCGCGCTGGCGACCGCAGCGATCGAACAACTTGGTTTGGCGGTGA
>JBQCIZ010000548.1:0-3112 GCA_051953235.1 Nitrobacter sp.
GCTTTTGATGATGATGGCCCGCCGCAAGGAGATCATGGGCCGCTATGCCGTCAGCGGTGCGCTCTACTGGCTGGGATGGATTGCGACGGCTTTCATGCTGGCTGGCGTGATTGGCATGTTCGCCGGATTCCTGCTCTAGCCCTAGTCCTTGCGGAACACGATCGACGCCATCCATCCCGTCATCAGCGCCATGCACGCCGTCGCGAGCCCATAGAAAATGCTGTGCTGGCGCGCTGCGGTGGCGACGAACTGCTCGAAGCCGACCTTGACGATTTCGAATGCGGTATCGGTCTTCGTCACCAGCGCGCCGTCGGCGAGCAGTTTGATCCCGATGTGATAGGTGCCGATCGGCACCTCCGCAGGAAGCGGGATGCCGGTGCGGAACAGGGTCGGCGTCAGGAATGTCACCGCGGAGGTGTTCTCGCGGTACAGGCCGTGTTCGGTGCGCAGCCGGATGAAGGCGCTGCGGAACGGGTCGCTTGCCACGACATCGGCATAGTCGGTGCCGACGCGCTGGGTCAGCAGCACGTTCTTCAGTCCAAGCTGTTGGCGGCGCAGTACGTCCGCCGCGGCGATCTTGTCCAGCGGCCGGTTGGCGAAGGCCGCGAGATAGGCCGGCACCTTGAGGAACTGCCGCGAGTCGGTATTCACCCAGATGCCGAACCGGCGCTCCTTGCGGCGGGTGACCATGTCGACGCGCGGGCCGCTGACCGTCACGACGAGATCGTAGCCGGTGCGCGGCAGCGGCGCGATACTGTCCCGCTCGACCGATCCGAACAGCACCAGTTCTTCTCCGGAGTAGTTCGGTGTCACGGTGACGCGATGGTTGGAAACCGACACGATCAGCCGTTCGGCATGCGCGGCAGTCGCGCAGACGCCCGCGCAGAGCAGCAGCGCCAGCTTGATCGTCAGGCAGGTTGCGCGTGTGCTCATACGCCACCTGAGGTTTCGCGGACGGTGTAGAGATCGTCGGGCCGGATGCCGAGCTCGATCGCGAAGCGCACGCCGACGGCCAGGATCAGCAATCCGAGCAACAGGCGCAGGTGTTCGCCGCGGATCCGCTGACCGGCGCGGGCGCCGAACTGCGCGCCGGTCACGCCTCCGGTCATCAGGATCAACGCCAGCACGACGTCGACGAGATGGTTGGTCACCGCGTGCAGCATGGTCGCGAAGGTCATGGTGACGAGGGTGAGCACCATGGAGGTGCCGATCACGGTCGAGGTCGGCACGCGCAGCACGTAGATCAGCATCGGAACCAGGATGAAGCCGCCGCCGATTCCCATGATGGCGCCGATGAAGCCGATGATCAGGCCGATGGCCACGACGGGGATGGCCGACAGGTAGATCTTGGAGCGCTTGAACCGGACCTTCAGCGGCAGTCCGTGGATCCAGCCATGGCTGCCGGAGCGCCGCAGCGGGATGGGATTGCCGCCCCGGGCGCGCAGAATGGCACGGATGCCTTCCCAGAACATCGCGCCGCCGACACTCGTCAGCAGCACCACATAGGACAGCGCAATCAGCAGATCGAGTTGTCCGAGCGAGCGCAGCAGCGTGAAGGTCCAGACGCCGAGCGTGGTTCCGACGATGCCGCCGCTGAGCAGGATCAGCGCGAGCATGGGATCGATCGCCCGCTTGCGCCAGTAGGATAGTGCGCCGGAAAATGAGGAAGCAGCGATGTGGCTCGCAACCGAGGCCACGGCAACCGCAGGCGCGATGCCGACGAATATGAGGAGCGGCGTCATCAGGAAGCCGCCGCCGATCCCGAACATCCCCGACACGAAGCCGACCGCCGCACCCATCGCCAGGATGAGGAACACGTTGACCGGAATGTCGGCGATCGGGAGATAGAGTTGCACGCGCCTTCCGCTTCGGATTGCGCCGCGGACAGGCCGGAACTGCACGCGGACGATTGGTTTTTTGCAGCGGTGCAGGCCGCACCGTATCCCTGCATAACCGAAATCGTTCGCGGACGGGATGAAAGAATTCAGGACGGGCCGGCTTTTCCACCCGGCGCGCCGCTCACATGCGAAGTTGGTGAATAATTCAGATTAACGCGCGGCGCGCTTGGTCGTGCTGTGCTTCGCCGCCGAGGTTTTTGCCGCAGGCTTCGCAGGCACGACATCCCATCCGCCAGCCGGGCTCGCAACGTTGACGGCGTCGTCGGGCTGGCGCTCGGGCGTAAACGTCTGGATCGCGAGCTTGGCCGCGGCCAGCGACTGCGGATCGAGGCGCTTGGCCACGTCGTCGCGCTTGCGTCCGGAATCCGCGTCGCCCTGGGCGGCCGCGAGGCTGAACCACTTGTAGGATTCCGCGAGGTTCTGTTCGACGCCGATGCCGCGGGCGTAGAGGATGCCAAGGTTGAACTGGCTGTCGGCAATGCCGCGTTCGGCGGCCTTGCGGAACCAGTGCGCCGCGCTCTTGTAGTTCGGACCCTTGCCGCCGCCGTCGGCGTCGAGCACCGCGAGGTTATGCATGGCCTTCGCGTTGCCCCGTTCCGCCGCCTGCATGTAATAGCGCCGCGCCGCATCGAGATTCTTGCCGATACCGAGACCCTTCTCGTTCAGGGTCCCGAGCCGGAACATGGCGGGCACCACGCCGGCCTGCGCGGCGCGATCATACCATTTCGCGGCTTCGCCGTAATCGGCGGTAACGCCTTTGCCTTCGGCATAGCGCACGCCGATTTCATAGGCCGCCGTGGCGTCGCCGCTAAGTGCGGCTGCGCGCAGCAGCGGGCCGCCGATACCGTCGGGCAGCTTCTCCGACGGCGGAATCGCCACAGCCGCGAATTGGGGACCTTCCGGAAGGGCGGAGGCCGGAATCGAGCCGGTGACGTCGGCGGATTCAGATTCGGGCTGCGCGGCGGAAGCTGCGGCCGGTGTCGCGGGCGCTGCCGCTGCCGGAGCGCTCGCCGGAGCCGGTGCATTCATGGACTGCTGATTGATCGGCGTCGGCGACGTCATCGACGGCATTGCCGGCGCCGGTGCCTGAGTTACGGGTTTGGCTTTCGCCTCGGCAGGCGGCTTTGCCGCCGACGGAACGGCGACGTTGCTGTGGCCGATCGCCGCGGGCGGAGCCTCGTCGAACAGCGACATCGCGAATTTGAAACTGCCGA
>JBQCIZ010000549.1:0-3994 GCA_051953235.1 Nitrobacter sp.
ATCTTCGACAACCATCCGGCCGAAGAAATCGCGAAATTCCTCGACTACACCACCGAGCTCGGTGTCGGCGTCACCATGTCGCCGGGCTACGCCTATGAGCGCGCGCCGGATCAGGAACACTTCCTGAATCGCAAGAAGACCAAGGAGTTGTTCCGCGACGTGTTCGCGCGCGGCAAGGGCAAGAAGTGGAATTTCATGCACTCCGGCCTGTTCCTCGACTTCCTCGCGGGCAATCAGGAGTATCACTGCACGCCATGGGGCATGCCCGCGCGCAACATCTTTGGCTGGCAGAAGCCCTGCTACCTCCTCGGCGAAGGCTATACCAAGACCTTCAAGGAGCTGATGGAGACCACTGACTGGGATTCCTACGGCACCGGCAAGTATGAAAAGTGCGCCGACTGCATGGCACATTGCGGCTATGAATCGACCGCCGCCGAGGCTGCGCTGAAAAATCCGCTCAAGGCGATGTGGGTGGCGCTACGCGGCGTTAAAACGACGGGACCGATGGCGCCCGAGATCGACCTCAGCAAACAGCGTCCGGCCCAATACATCTTCTCGTCAGAGGTGCAGAAGCGGCTGTCGGAGATCCGCAAGGACGAAGCAGCCGAAAAGCAGCAGGCGAAGGAACAGGCCTCGACCGCGGCCTGAGCATTTCTTGCACGCGAAAATGAAAGCGGCGCCGGAGTATCTCCGGCGCCGCTTTCATTTTGGGAAATTGAATACCGTCTACGGCGTTCAGATATCCGCCGGGACGAGGCTCTCTCCGCCGAGCAGAAAGCTGCGGCAACCGCGCAGAGAGCGTAGCGCCCGATTGAAGTCGATACCGGTGGACACCAAGGCACGCAGGGTCAGCGGATTGCGCGCGAGACCGCCCAGAACCTTCTTCAGGTCGATATTACCGTTCGGCTTGATGGCGGCGCGGGCAATCGCCGGAAGCGCGCGCGTTGCGGGATCGCTGATCACACGGAGCGCGGCGAAGGGAAGGCCTGCTTCCTCGGCGTAGGCGGCCGCGATGTGGCTTTCCATGTCGACCGCGGACGCACCGGTCTCCGCGTGAAGGGTGGCCTTGCCGGCCTGCCCCACCACGACCTGCTCGACACCAGCCAGTCCGGCCCGGACCACCCGCTTGCCGCCAAGGCCTGAGCCGTCGATCAATTCTTCGCTGAGTGCGAGGCCTGCCTGCCACCGCGACTCACCGGCCACAACCTCGGTCGCCACCACGACGTCGCCGGATTTCAGGGAAGGATCGAGTCCCCCGGCCACGCCGAAGCTGATGACGCCGCGCACTGACGACGGGTCAAAGCCCGCCAGAAGCGAGCGCAACTGTTCGGGATTGCTGCTGCTGCAGATGACAGTCATGCCTGGGCCCGCAGCGATGCGGGCTTCCTGAACCAGACCGGTCACAATCAATACCGGCCGCGGGTCAAAGGCATCGCCCACGGACACGTCAATTGCCGCCCCCAAATTCACATCCCGACCCCTACCACCTTGCTGTTGGTGCTTCTCAAATTCCGGTACCGCGCCAGCGCCCAGAGCGGGAAGAACTTGGAATAGCCATGATACCGCAGGTAAAACACCCGAGGAAACCCCGTGGCGGTGTAGCGCTGCTCGTCCCACAGCCCTTTTTTCGTCTGTGTGTCTATTAGGTACTTCATCCCCCGGGCCACGGCCGGATTTTCGACCTCACCCGCCGCCATCAAGCCCAGCAGGGCCCATGCCGTCTGCGAGGCTGTGGTCGGCGCAGGCTCGTACCCCTTGTAGTCGAGCCGGTAGCTGACGGCGTCCTCCCCCCAGCCGCCATCGGCGTTCTGGATCGAGACCAGCCAGTCCACCGCCCGGCGAAAGACCGAGTCCTGATGATCGATCCCGGCGGCATTCAGCGCGCACAGCACCGACCAGGTGCCGTAGATGTAATTCAGGCCCCAGCGGCCGTACCACGACCCTTCCTTGAGCTGGGTCCGGCGCAGGTATTCGACCCCCGCCGCCATCGACGGGCTGCTCTGAACCGTTTCACCAAGTTGCGCCAGCATGGACACACAGCGCGCGGTGACGTCCTCGGTCGGCGGGTCGAGCAGCGCGGCATGGTCCGAGAACGGGATGTTGTTGAGGTAGTATTCGAGGTTGTCGGCATCGAAGGCGGCGAAACCGCCGTCGCGGCTTTGCATGCCCTCGATCCACTCGCGGCCGCGCGCGATCGCCTCGTCGAATTTGCCGCCAGGATCGTCACGGCGCGCGCGATCCATGGCCATGACGACCACAGCGGTATCGTCGAGATCGGGATAATGCGCGTTGGCATACTGGAAGGCCCAGCCACCCGGCCGCACATCCGGACGTTTCACTGCCCAGTCGCCTTTGACGTCGAGCACCTGCCGCGGCAGCAACCAGTCGAGTCCCTGCTTGATGTCGCGCTGCGCCTCGTCGCCACCCGCCTCGAACAAGGCATGGCAGGCCAGCGCCGTGTCCCACACCGGCGAGACACAGGGCTGGCAGTAAGCCTCCTCCTCGCCGACGACCAGCAGCTTGTCGATGCCGTCACGTTGCAGTTTGCGCGGCGGGTAACTCTCGGGATAGCCGAGCGCATCGTAGACCATCACCGCGTTGGCCATGGGCGGGAAGATCGCGCCCATGCCATCTTCACCGTTGAGGCGCTCCTCGGTAAAGGCCAGCGCCTGCTGGATAGCCTTGTTGCGCAATCGCTTCGGGAAGAACGGCTCGACAACGCGCAGGATCTTGTCGAGCGTGCTGAACAGCAAAAACCACGCCGGACTTTGGTGCGGCGCTCGCGCCGGCGTGCGGATTGTCTTGGGATCCTGCAGGAAGAGTTCGCGAATGCCGATGCCGCGCTTGTTGCGCGCACGCGGCTTCAGCGCCGCCAGCACCATCAGCGGCACTATGGTGGTGCGCGCCCAATACGAAATCTTGTTAAGGTGGAAGGGCGACCACATCGGCAGCAGCATGATCTCGATCGGCAGTACTGGCACGCTGCGCCACGTCAGTTCACCGTAGAGCGACAGCAGATAACGCGTGAACACGTTGCTGTTGATGGCGCCGCCGCGCGACAGGATCGCTTCACGTGCACGCGCCATGTGCGGCGCATCGATGGAGTCGCCGATCATCTTCAGCGCGAAATAGGCCTTCACGCTGGCGCTCATGTCGAACGGACCATCGTGGACCAGCGGCCACCCGCCATGTGCGCCCTGGATACGGCGGAGATAGACCGCGATCTTGGCTTCCAGCGCCGCGTCCACGGGTTCGGCGAGATAGTGCCGCAACAAGACATACTCGGACGGAATGGTCGCGTCGGCCTCGAGCTCGAACACAAAATGTCCGTCCGGCTGCTTGAGATCCAGAAGTCCGCGCGTGGCGGCTCCGACGCTGCTCTTGAGGGCGGCGTCATCGATCGGCACGGCTGTGGTACTCACAGAAGTCATGGCGGCTGATGTATCAGATTCAACGGATTTTCAGAACGTGATCGGCCGCCCGATTTCCGGAGCGTACCGATCCCTCAATGGTTGCAGGCAACCCGGTATCAGTCCAGTCGCCGGCAAGAAACAGGTTTTTCCACTGCGTCAACGCACCCGGACGCATCGCGTTCTGCTCGGGCGAGGCTTCGAATGTGGCGCGGCGCTCGCGCACGATCTGCCAGGCCGGCATCTCGGCTTCGATGCCTGCAACTTCGCAAATGTCATGCCATATCGCCCGTGCCAGTTCCTCACGCGGCATGTCCACCAGACGATCGCCACCGCTGATGGTGATGGACAGCCGCTCCGGAAATGCGAACAGCCATTCGATCAAACCACCCACAACGCCGATCATCGGCGGCAAATGCGGCGGAGGGACGAAGCGGAAGTGGGCATTGACGATAGCGCGGAATTTCGTCGGCGCCGTCAGACCGGGCAGCAAGGCCGCAGCGGAACGCGACGGCACCGCCATCACAATGGCATCCTCCGGTCCGAGCGCGACGGTCTGGTCGCCCAGCGAGAGCGCCGTCACC
>JBQCIZ010000550.1:0-5886 GCA_051953235.1 Nitrobacter sp.
CGGCAGGCAGCGACGCAAGCGCGCGCTTTAGTCCCGCCATCACCGCGGCGATGTCGGCGAGGCCTTCCCATTTCCGTCCCGCGGGGTCGATGCGATCCTGATGCCCGGCATAGGCATAATTCCACATCGCTCCAGTCATCATGTGGGCATGACCTTCGACGAAACCCGGCATCAATACCGTATCGCGGTAGCGGTCGTCGCGGCGGAAGTCGCCCCAGGGCGTGGCGCAGTCGGCATCGCCGACGGCGACGATAAGCCCGTCGCGCACAGCCACATGTGTGGCTTCCGGTCGCGTGGGGTCCATCGTGATGATCTTTGATGCGCGATAGACGACAGTGTCCGCCATGGCTTCCTCTCGAGATTGGCAGTCGGAACGCATCCGGACTAAACAACTTCCATTCACCGGAAAAATAGTATTTCCTTGGCTATAAACCTCATTTTGCCGATCTTCGGGTGAGTTTCGATGAACTTCACGTTGAAGCAGCTTCGCTATGTCGAAGCGGCCGGCCGGTGCGGGTCGATCACCGACGCCGCCGAGCTTCTGAGTATTTCCCAATCGTCCATCACCGCGGCGATCGACGCGCTCGAGCAGGCACTGGGCTTCGACCTGTTCATCCGGATGCCGGCAAAGGGGATTCAGCCGACGCCGTCCGGAATGGACGCGCTCGCGCATATCCGAAACTATCTGGAGCAGACCAATCATCTCGACAGTGATCTGCGATCGATCGGGGGGCAGCCGGTCGGCGCGCTGCGCCTCGCCTGCTATGTGACGACGGCGCCGCATGTGCTGCCGCTCATGCTCAAGGGGTTCGTGCGGGATCATCCGGGTGTGCGCGTCGAACTCGCCGAGGGCGACATGGTTTCGGTGGTCGAGCAGTTGCTCCAGGGCAGCGTCGATCTTGCTTGCACCTACAACAACACGCTGCCCGAGCAAGTGTCGTTCACTCCGCTGTTTGCTGCACCGCCTTATGCGATCATCAGTGCCGAGGACAGCCTCGCAGCGAAATCGTCCGTCACGCTGGCGGAACTTGCCGAACGGCCGATGATCGTTCTCGACCTGCCGTTTGGCCGCGACTACTACACGGACCTGTTCTATTCCCGCGGCCTACGGCCAACGATCGCTCATTCGACCCGGTCTTCAGAAATCGTCCGGGCCTTGGCGGCCGGCGGCTTCGGCTTCTCCATCTTGAACATCCGCGCGCGGGAAGCGGGTCGTCCGGAATATGCCTGCCTGCCGATCAAGGACTTAACGCCTCCGATCGAGTTCGGAATTGTCTCGATCGCCGGCGTTCGCCATCCCCGTATCGTGCAGGCATTTCTCGATCATTGCGCGCAGCTAAGCAGCGCGGGAATCTTCGACGAACTGATGGTGAAGCAACGGGCTTCCTCAAAAAAATAGGGGAAGTTCGCGCATAAAAGCCTTTTTCCCAAAGATTGTCCGTCGGTTAGCCTGATGCATAAGCAAAACGAAAGATGGGGGAGCAGGTCATGAAGTTGACGAGACGGGACATTCTCGGGTCCGCCGGTGCGCTGCTTGTCGCGCCAAACTTCGCCTTCGAGGCTCAGGCCGCCGGACCGCAGAAGGGCGGCACCATGGTCATGGTGTCCACACAGGTGCCTCGCCATCTCAACCCGGCGGTGCAGTCGGGTATCGCGACGGCCATCCCCGGCACGCAGATATTTGCCTCGCCGCTCCGCTACGACGCGGACTGGAAGCCGCATCCCTATCTGGCCGAAAGCTGGAAGGTCGCCGACGACGGGTTGTCGGTCACGCTCAATCTCGTCAAGGGCGCCAAATTCCATGACGGCAAGCCGATCACGTCGGAGGACGTGAAGTTCTCGATCGAGACGATCAAGGCGCATCATCCCTTCAAGACCATGTTCGAGCCGGTCTCCACGATCGAAACACCGGATGAACATACAGCGATCGTCCGCCTGGCGCATCCGCACCCGGCGTTGCTTCTGTGTCTGTCGGGCGCGCTCTGTCCGATCATTCCGAAGCATGTCTTCGGCGACGGTCAGGACATCATGAATCACCCGGCCAATTCCAAACCGGTCGGAAGCGGCCCCTTCAAGATCGCCGAGTTCAAGGCCGGCGAGCAGATCGTGCTGGAGAGGAATCCGGATTTCTTCATCGAGGGCCGGCCCTATCTCGACAAAATCGTCATCCGTATCAGTCCGGATCTGAACTCGGTCGTGCTTGCCGCCGAAAACGGTCAGGCGGATTTCCTGCCGTTCCTGCCGGAAAGCCAATACATCACCCGTTTGCAGAAGTCCGATCGTCTCGGCGTGACCGACAAGGGCTATGCGGCCGTTGGTCCGATCAACTGGCTCGCCTTCAATACCGCCAAGGCGCCGCTCGACAACAAGGTGGTCCGTCAGGCCATCGGCTATGCGATCGACCGAAACTTCATCACCAAGGCCTTGCTGCGCGGCATCGCCAAACCGCAGCGGTCGCCGATCATTGAATCGAGCCCCTTCTTCAATCCGAAGATGCCGTCCTATGGTCTCGATCTCGCCAAGGCGAATGCGATGCTGGACCAGGCCGGCCACAAGAAGGGGCCGGACGGCATGCGCTTCAAGCTGACGATCGACTCCATTCCGGGTGGCGGCGAGGAGCAGCAGGGCATCGCTCAATATCTGAAGTCGCAGCTCAAGAAGGCGAGCATCGACATCGAAGTGCGCGCGTCGCCGGATTTCCCGACCTGGGCCAAGCGCATTTCAAACTACGATTTCGACCTGACCATGGACGAAGTCTACAACTGGGGCGACCCGGTGATCGGCGTGCACCGCACCTACCTCTCGTCCAACATCCGCAAGGGTGTCATCTGGTCGAATACCCAGCAATACCGGAACCCGAAGGTCGACGAATTGCTGAACAAGGCCGCGGTGGAAAAGGACCCCGCCAAGCGCAAGGAATTCTATGATGAGTTCCAGATGATCGTCGGCGACGATCTTCCGATCTACTGGATCAATGCGCTCCCCTATCATACCGTCTATGACAAGCGACTCGGCAACGTTCCGGAATCGATCTGGGGTTCGATGCAGTCGATGGACGAGGTATACTGGAACAAGGCCTGAAAGTGAGGAATTCCAGTCCCGCTACCGGGACCGGATCAACTTTGGCCGGAGCGCAGGCGCGACATGGGACTGACCGCCTATATCGCCAGACGGCTGGTTTACGGGGTCATCCTGCTTGCCGGTGTGCTCGTCCTCAATTTCTTTCTAATCCATGCCGCGCCGGGCGATCCGGCCGAGACGATCGCAGGCGCGATGGGCGGAGCGACGGCCGAGATGCTGTCCAGCATCCGTGCGGCCTATGGCCTCGACAAGCCGCTCCTCACTCAGCTCGCGATCTATCTCGGACATGTCGCGCATGGCGACCTCGGCATGTCCTATTATTTCAACCAGCCTGTGATCGGCCTGATCGCAGCGCGCGTCGGACCGACCATCCTGCTGGTGTTCGCCGCCCAGACCATCGCGATAACGGTCGGTGTCGTGATGGGCGTGTTGGCCGCACGCAAGCCGTCGGGGCCGCTGTCCGCCGTCATTACCGTGCTGTCCACGATCGGCTACGCCGCGCCGGTATTCTGGACGGGGATCATGCTCATTATTCTGTTAGCTTCGATCTTCCCCATATTCCCCGTGGACGGCATGACCAGCGCGCGTTTTTCCGGAGGCTTCGTCGCGTATGTCGGCGATGTGCTGTATCATCTGGCTCTGCCCGCCTTCACGCTCGCCATCATCTTCCTGGCGCAATATTCGCGTCTGTCGCGCGCGTCGATGATCGATGTGCTCGGCGCGGACTACGTACGCACGGCCCGCGCCAAGGGACTGAGCGAGACCAGGGTCGTCTTCAGGCATGCGCTGCGCAACGCCGTGCTTCCCATCATCACCGTTGCCGGCATCCAGTTTGGCAATCTGATTTCCGGGGCATTGCTGGTGGAGTCCGTGTTCAACTGGCCCGGCATGGGACGACTCGCATTCGACTCCGTGCTGCGGCGTGACTATCCGACGCTGCTCGGAATCCTCTTTTTCGCGGCCCTCATGGTCGTCATCGCCAATCTGCTGACCGACCTGTCATATCGGTTCGCCGATCCGCGTATCCGCACCGGAGGCCGTTGAGATGAGCGTGGTTGAGCCTGTGGTCGCGGCCGGCAGCGCACCGGAACCGGTCAGTCCGCTGAAGGAGGCCTGGGTCGTCTACCGGCGCAACACGCCGGCGGTGTTCGGCACGCTGCTTCTGCTCGCCATCGTGGTCTTTGTTCTCTACGGAACGTTGATCTACAAAGGCGATCCCTACGAGATCGTCTGGGCGCCGCAGACGCCACCGGGGGTGGAAGCAACCGTGCCGCTTGGCACCGACAATCTCGGCCGCGATATTCTGCGCGGGCTGCTGAAGGGCGGCGGCCCCACGCTTGCGGTCGGTACGGCGGCGGCGATCCTCACACTCGTCATCGGCATTCTTCTCGGCGGCGTCGCCGGCTATTTCGGCGGCTGGATTGACGATCTGCTGATGCGTATCACGGAGTTCTTCCAGGTTCTGCCGGCGCTGCTGTTCGCCATGGTCGTCATTACGTTGTTTTCGCCATCGACCATCACGACGGCGATCGCGATCGGTGTGGTTTTGTGGCCGCAGACCGCGCGTCTGACGCGCGCGGAATTCCTGAGGATTCGCGAACTCGAATATGTAACGGCGGCGCGGTCGATCGGCGCGCGCAACGGGCGCATCATGTGGAAGGTAATCCTGCCCAACGCGTTGCCGCCGCTGATCGTCTCGGCAACCCTGACGGTCGGCGTGGCGGTGCTGTTTCAGGCCGGCTTGTCTTTCCTCGGCCTCGACGATCCCAACACCATGTCGTGGGGTTTGATGATCGGCACCAACCGGCAGTACATCCTCGACGCCTGGTGGCCCGTCACCTTTCCCGGCGTTGCGATTTTCCTGACGGTGTTCGCGGTCAGTCTCGTCGGCGACGGGCTGAACGACGCCTTCAATCCCAAACTTCGCGAGCGCTGACATGACGGAGCCGCTGCTCTCGATCCGCGATCTGAAGGTCGAATTTTCCACGCGCCATGGACAGGTGACCGCGCTTAACGGCATCGACCTCGACCTGATGCCGGGCGAGACGCTCGGTATCGTCGGCGAATCCGGCTGCGGTAAGTCGATCACGGCGCTCGCCACGATGGGCCTCATTCCCGACCCGCCAGGCCGCATCGCAGGCGGCCGCATCTTGTTCGATGGGGAGGACATCACCCATGCCGACGCGCGGCGTCTGAGGAATCTGCGCGGTGCCGACATCTCGATGATCTTCCAGGAACCAATGACGTCGCTCAATCCGGTCTTCTCTGCCGGCGACCAGATTGCCGAAGCCATCATGCTGCATCAGTCGGCGAACAGGGCCGAAGCCGACCGCATGGCGATCGAACTGTTGCGCACGGTCGGGATTCCGGAGCCGGAGCGGCGCGCGAAATCCTATCCGCACGAGTTGTCCGGCGGAATGCGGCAGCGTGTCATGATTGCGATTGCGATCTCATGCCGGCCGCGCATCCTGATCGCCGACGAACCCACCACGGCGCTCGACGTGACGGTTCAGGCGCAGATATTCGACCTGATGCGCGACATCCAGCAACAATTTGGCGTCGCCATCATGCTGATCACCCACGACATGGGTGCGATCGCCGAAATGGCCGACCGGGTCGCGGTCATGTATGCCGGGCGCATTGTCGAAAAGGGCAGTGCCGATGCCATCCTCGACAATCCGCTTCACCCTTATACGCGCGGGCTGATCGGCTGCATTCCCGTGCTTGGCAAGGAAGCCGGGCAGGAGGGCCGGATGCCGCCGCTGGCTGAAATCCCCGGCATCGTCCCGCCGCTGCACATGCTCG
>JBQCIZ010000551.1:0-3269 GCA_051953235.1 Nitrobacter sp.
GCGCCCGCACGACATCCTGATGCCCGTTGCAGCCGGCCTGTGCTGCAAGCCCGGCGGCTTCCACATCGACCCGGTGCGGGCGGTCGAACGCGCCGTCATCACCCATGGCCATTCCGATCATGCCCGCCCCGGTCACGGCGCGGTGCTGGCCACCCAGGAAACGCTCGACCTGATGCGGCTGCGCTATGGCGACAATTTCGCGCGCACCACCCAGGCCGTCGCCTACGGCGAAACGGTCCGGCTTGGCGATGTCACCGTAACGTTTCACCCGGCGGGGCACGTCTTGGGGTCCGCGCAGATAGCGGTCACGCATGGCGGCACCCGCATCGTCGCCTCCGGCGACTACAAAGACGTCCGCGATCCGACCTGCGCACCATTCGAGGTGGTGCCGTGCGATGTCTTCATTACCGAGGCCACATTCGGGTTGCCGGTATTTCGCCACGGCGATGCCGCGGCGGAAGTGAAGAAGCTGCTGGCGTCGGTCGCGCTGTTTCCGGAGCGCGCCCATCTGGTCGGCGCCTATTCGCTCGGCAAGGCGCAACGAGTGATCGCGCTGATCCGAGAGGCCGGCTATGACGCACCGATCTATTTGCACGGCGCGATGGAGAAGATCACGCGCTATTATCAAGAGCGCGGCATTCCGCTTGGCGAGCTTCGACCCGTCAAGGGAATGAAGAAAGCGGATCTTGCCGGGACCATCACGCTGGCGCCGCCGTCGGCCACCTCCGACCTGTGGACGCGGCGCTTCCCCGACCCCGTAACGGCGTTCGCGTCGGGCTGGATGCGCGTTCGTGCGCGGGCACGGCAGCGCGGCGTCGAACTGCCGCTGGTGATTTCCGATCACGCCGACTGGGATGGATTGATCCGCACCATTGCCGCTACCGGCGCGGGCGAAATCTGGGTGACGCATGGCCAGGAAGACGCGCTGGTGCACTGGTGCACGACGCAAGGTTTGACCGCGCGGCCGCTGGCCTTGGTCGGTTACGGGGATGAAGACAGCGAGGAGGACGTCGTCAGTCCATCGGGCGAGGAAACCGGCGCATGAACCGCTTCGCCGAACTGCTCGATCGCCTCGCTTACGAGCCCGGCCGCAACAACAAGCTGCGGCTGATCACGGCCTATTTTCGCGAGACGCCCGATCCAGACCGCGGCTATGCGCTCGCGGCGCTGACCGGCGCGCTGTCGTTCAAACACGCCAAGGCCGGATTGATCCGCGACCTGATCGCCGCACGTACCGATCCGACATTGTTTGCGCTCTCCTATGACTATGTCGGCGATCTTTCGGAGACGGTGGCGCTGATGTGGCCCTCCGCCCCGATGCACGAGCGCCACAATAACCCGCCTCCCCCGACTCTCACCGAGGTCGTCACCACGCTGCGGACGCTCGGCAAGACCGAACTGCCGGCGCAACTTGCCCGCTGGCTCGACGAACTGGACGAGACTGGCCGTTGGGCGCTTTTAAAACTCGTCACCGGCGCGATGCGGATCGGCGTCTCCGCGCGGCTCGCAAAGACCGCCGCTGCCGCACTCGGCAACAAGGACGCACACGAGGTCGAGCTGATCTGGCCCGGACTCGCGCCGCCCTACCTCGATCTGTTTGCGTGGCTTGAGGGCCGCGCGGAGAAGCCGGTCAACCGCGATCCCGCGCCGTTTCGCCCAGTGATGCTGGCGCATGCGATCGAGGATACCGATTTCGCCACGCTGAACGCGGCCGATTTCGCCGCCGAATGGAAATGGGACGGCATCCGCATTCAGGCGGTCAGCGGTCGCGACGAGCACGATCGCACCGTGACGCGGCTCTATTCGCGCACCGGCGAGGACATCACCGCAGGCTTTCCGGACCTGCTGCCTTCCTTGCGGTTGCCCGGAGCGATCGACGGCGAGTTGCTCGTCGTGCGCGATGGACGGGTGCAATCGTTCAACGTGCTGCAGCAGCGGCTGAACCGCAAGGCCGTGACACCGAAGCTGATGAAGGAATTTCCCATTCACCTCCGCGCCTACGACCTGCTCGGCGACGGCGACAACGACCTGCGCGAACTGCCGTTCATGGAGCGGCGCGAGCGACTCGCGGCCTTCATCGCAACGCTCGACGATCACCGCATCGACCTCTCGCCACAGGTGCCGTTTGCCTCATGGGACGAACTTGCGGCAGCTCGCGCCGACCCGGCGTCGGCCGGCGCGGGGGCGGACGCCGAGGCTGTCGAGGGCGTCATGCTCAAACGGCGCGATGGACCTTATCTGCCGGGCCGCCCGAAAGGACCATGGTGGAAATGGAAGCGCGATCCGCACATCATCGATGCCGTGCTGATGTATGCGCAGCGCGGCCACGGCAAACGCTCGTCCTACTATTCCGACTATACCTTCGGGGTCTGGACCGAGATCGACGGCGACGAGCAACTGGTGCCGGTGGGTAAGGCCTATTTCGGCTTTACCGACGAGGAACTGCTGCAGATCGACCGCTTCGTCCGCCGCAACACCACCGAGAGTTTTGGCCCCGTCCGCCACGTGGTGCACGAACCCGATCAGGGCCTCGTGCTGGAAATTGCGTTCGAGGGACTGCAACGCTCGGCCCGGCACAAGTCGGGCGTCGCGATGCGGTTTCCCCGCATCAGCCGGCTGCGCTGGGACAAGCCGCCGCGCGAAGCCGACCGGCTGGACACGCTGGAGCGGATGCTGAAGGCGGATTCCGCGAACCGCCCCGAAGCGACGGCGGACCGCTATTGACGCCACAGCATTGGTTCCCCATCTGCGGCGGGCTATAATGCGACCACCGATTTCGCAGGAGACCTCATGATGCCGAACGACACCCGGGAGTTGCCAGCCCGCCAGGATGGCCTGTCGCGCTTTCTGGGCGGCTCGCCGCTGGCGGTCGCGTTCCGCCTGATCCTGCTGTCGATCCTGGTCGGCGTCATGCTCGCGGCTGTGGGCTTCGACCCCTGGAATATCGTGCACAGCATCCGCCTGCTGTTCGAGCGGCTGTGGAATCTCGGCTTCGATGCCGTCAACGGCCTGTGGCGCTATTTCCTGCTCGGCGCCGTGATCGTGGTCCCGATCTGGCTGATCTCGCGGCTGTTCAGCGCGCCGCGCGGGCGATAATCCGGGCACGGCTCCATGCAGGTTCGTTTCATCGGCTGTGGCGACGCGTTTGGGTCCGGCGGCCGGTTCAATACGTGCTTTCACGTCACTGGCGACCGCACCAACCTGCTGATCGACTGCGGGGCATCGTCGCTGGTGGCGCTGAAACGGAGCAACATCGCGCTCGACGACAT
>JBQCIZ010000552.1:0-4534 GCA_051953235.1 Nitrobacter sp.
CAGGTTCAGCGTGATGTTGCGCCAGCTTTCCATGCGCGGCGCGATGGCATTGACCGTCTCCGGATCGTCGGCGCGCAAGAATTCCAGCGCCTGATCCGAGAACACCACGCCGAATCCCCAGGTCGCGCCGGCCTCGTTCTGCTCGAACAGGTCGATGTGGGAATCCGGATGCCGTTTCTTCCAGAGACAGGCGAAGTAGAGCCCTGCCGGCCCTCCGCCGACCACCGCGATGCGCACGCGAGCCTCCCTGATCTCCACCGATTCATCATCGGCCACCGCCTGATAAAATTCTCTTCCGTCATTCCGGGGCGCGCGGAGCGCGAACCCGGAATCCATAGCCACGGCAGACCGTATGGATTCCGGATTGCCGCTCTCGCGGCGTCCGGAATGACGGCTGGCGATTTGCCGACTATTTCCACATTGTACAATTGATTTCTTGATATGCAAAGGCGCTTCGTGCACTATTCTGCATGAGCGCTTCGGCTGGCCGCTTTTCACGAGTCACAGGTTCGCCGCAAGCCGGTTTGGTTTGCCTTGGGTTTGCCGCATCGAATTTTGAAGGGATCAAGCGCCTTGCCGACCGATCCGGTTATCGATCCGACGTCGTCAGATGCAGCCGATGCGCCGGCGCGGCGCGGCATCCAGTCGGTGACAACGGGCTTTCGCGTGCTGGCGGCGCTTGCGGCCGAACCGGAGTCGGCGACACTCGGCACCATCGCTGCGCGTGCAAGACTCTCCGCCTCGCAGGCGCATCGCTACCTCGCGAGTCTGATCGCATCCGGCATGGCGCATCAGGATGCAGCGTCCGGCCGCTACAATCTCGGACCGCAGGCCATCCAGATCGGACTCGCCGCACTCGCGCGCACTGACGTGTTCGCCGAGGCCGATCCTGCGATTGCCGATTTCGTGCGGAAAACCGGCAGAACCACGCTGATCGCGGCACTCGGACCGTTGGGGCCGACCATCGTACGATGGCATGCGGGGCGCGTGCCGGTGAGCACATCGCTGTCGGTCGGGTCGGTGCTGCCGCTCGTCGGCTCGGCGACAGGTCACGTCTTTCTCAGCTTCATGCGAGATGACGAAGCCGAAGGCGCGATCGCGCATCTCATTCCCGACGCGACGCATCGCCGCACGCGCGAGGCCGCAGCGATCCGCAAAGGCGTGCGCGCGGCGATGTCGGCCTCCGTCGACGAGGTGCTGATCCCCGGCTTGCGCGCCACCGCGGTGCCGATCCTCGATATCCAGGACCGCGCTGCCCTTGTTGTTACAGTCATGGCCACGCCCGCCTTTGCCCGCCGCGACGACAAGGCCGTGATCGAAACGCTGAAAAATACCTGCAAACAACTCACCGAACGCATTGGCGGCCGATGGCCGAAGCCTTTGACAACAGCGGAGAAATGACGATAGAAATTCGCGCCTGAATTATAATTCTTGCAATCGGAAGTTCGCACGAATTATGATGCAGGGGCAGCACGCGGGACCTGCGGCATCAGGAAGCCGAAGGTCGTGCTTGCCGTATCACCAAAAGATCGCGCACAAAGCTCGACAACAACGCGACGCTCACAAGCGGCGCCGCGCACGGGTAGGTAGCGTAAGATTTATAATGAGGAGGGAATGATTATGAGATCGGCATTCTGGCTTGCGGGCGCAGCGATGCTGGCGCTGGCACAACCCGCCACCGCTGGAGACACCATCAAGATCGGATTCGTCAGCACGTTCAGCGGCCCGACCGCTGTGATCGGCAACGACATGCGCAACTCGTTCGAGCTGGCGCTCGATCACATGGGGCGCAAGATGGCCGGCAAGAACGTCGAGGTCATCTACGAGGACGACACCTTCAAGCCCGATGTCGGCAAGCAGAAGACCCAGAAGCTGATCGAGTCCGACCACGTTGACTTCATCGCCGGCTACATCTGGTCGAACGTGCTGCTGGCGTCGCTGAAGCCGATCGTCGACTCCAAGACCATGCTGGTGATCGCCAATGCCGGTCCCTCGCAGATCGCCGGCGAGCTCTGCTCGCCATATGTATTCTCGACCTCCTGGCAGAACGACCAGACGCCGGCTGCGGTCGGCGAATACATGAACCAGAAGAACGTGAAGTCGGTGTTCCTGATCGGCCCGAACTACGCCGCCGGCAAGGACATGCTCGCGGGCGTGAAGAGCACGTTCAAGGGCGAGGTCAAGGGTGAGGAATATACGGTGTGGCCGAGCCAGCTCGACTTCTCCGCCGAACTCTCCAAGGCCCGCGCGTCCGGCGCGCAGTCGATCTTCGTGTTCTATCCAGGCGCTGCCGGTGTGCAGTTCCTCAACCAGTATTCGCAAGCGGGCTTGAAGTCGCAGATGCCGCTCTACACGGCGTTCACGATCGACGAGACCACGCTGCCGCTGCAGAAGGATAACGCTATCGGCGTTCCCGGCGCGCAGGAATGGGTCAACGATCTGCCAAACGATGCCAACAAGAAGTTCGTCAGCGACTTCAAGGCAAAGTACAAGCACGGCCCGTCGTTCTACGGCGCACAGTCCTACGATGCCGCGCAACTCATCAACAGTGCCGTGGTTGCCGTGAAGGGCGACACCAGAAAGAAGGAAGAGATGCGCAAGGCGATGGAAAAGGCCGACTTCAAATCGGTGCGCGGCGCGTTCAAGTTCGGCAACAACCACATTCCGATTCAGAATTTCTATCTGCAGGATGTGGTCAAGGGTGCCGATGGCCAGCTCGGCCTCAAGACGGTGGCAACCATCGTCAAGGACAGCCAGGATCGCTTCCACGGCAAATGCCCGATGAAGTGATCGGTCCATCCAGCCAATGCGGCGGCGGCGCTCCGGCGCTGCCGCTGTTCTCTTTCAAAGCTGAATAGCCTTTCCATGTTGCTCGTCGTCGAACAACTGCTGAACGGATTGCAGTTCGGTCTCCTGCTGTTTCTGCTCGCAGCGGGACTGACGCTCGTGTTCGGCATCATGGATTTCGTCAATCTCGCCCATGGCTCGCTCTACATGATGGGCGCCTATTTTGCGTCGACGTTCGCCGCCTGGACCGGCAGCTTCATTGTCGGCGTCATTCTCGCGCTCGGCGCGACGCTGCTGCTCGGCGTCGTGCTTGAATTCGTCGCGCTCAGGCATCTGTACGGCCGCGACCATCTCGATCAGGTGCTCGCTACTTTCGGATTGATCCTGTTCTTCAACGATGCGGTCCGCCTGATCTGGGGACCAGCCGGCCTGTCGCTCCCGCTGCCGTCCTGGCTGACCGTCCCCGTGCAAATCGTGCCGGGCGTTTTCTATCCGAGCTATCGTCTCGCGATCATCGTCGTATCGCTCGTCGTCGCAGCGATGCTTTATCTGGTCGTGATGCGGACCCGTATCGGCATGCTGATCCGCGCCGGCGCGTCGAACCGCGAAATGATCGGGGCGCTCGGCATCAATATCAAGCTGCTGTTCACGCTTGTCTTCGGCCTCGGCGCCGCGCTGGCCGGCCTTGCCGGCCTGATGCAGGCGCCCATCCTGACCGTCCAGATCGGCATGGGTGAGAACATTCTCATTCTCGCCTTCGTCATCATTGTGATCGGAGGCATCGGTTCGATTCGCGGCGCGTTCCTCGCCGCGATCTTTGTCGGGATGATCGACACGCTGGGACGTGCCTACGCCCCCGACCTGCTGCGGCACATCCTCAGCCCGACCGCTGCGTCGACCGCCGCGCCCGCACTGTCGTCGATGCTGATCTATCTGCTCATGGCCATCGTGCTGGTGGTCCGGCCGGAGGGGCTGTTCCCGGCCAGCAAACGATGACGGCTCAACTCAACGCCCGCAATGCTGTGGTGGCGCTCGTCGTCGCCGGCCTCGCGCTGCTGCCGCTGTATTCGTCGGTCAGCGGCAACGTTTTTGTGCTGACGCTGTTTACGCGCATCGTGATCTTCGCGCTGGCCGCCGTCAGCCTTAACCTCATCATGGGCTATGGCGGCATGATGAGCTTTGGCCATGCTGCCTACCTCGGCATCGGCGGATACGCAGTCGGCATCCTCGCGTTTGAAGGCATCGGCTCGGGCTTCATCCAATGGCCGGTGGCGCTGGCGGCTTCGGCGTTGTTCGCGCTTGTCATCGGCGCGTTGTCGCTGCGCACGCGCGGCGTTTACTTCATCATGATCACGCTCGCCTTCGCGCAAATGGCCTACTATGTCGCGTCCGGGCTCGCTCGTTACGGCGGCGATGACGGACTGACCATCTACAAGCGCAGCGACTTTGCGGGATTGGTCAACCTCTCCAGCCGTGTCCAGTTCTACTATGTCTGCCTCGGCTGCCTGTTCGCCGGCATCTATCTGGTCTGGCGCATCTTAAATTCGCGCTTCGGCCTCGTCGTCCAGGGCGTGCGCTCGAACGAGCAGCGCATGCAGGCGATCGGATTTCATGCCAACCGCTACCGGCTGGTCTGCTTCGTGATCGCCGGCACCATGTGCGGCCTCGCCGGCGCGCTGCTTGCGACCAATACCGATTTCGTCAGTCCATCGATCATGTACTGGACCCGCTCGGGCGATCTGATGGT
>JBQCIZ010000553.1:0-3669 GCA_051953235.1 Nitrobacter sp.
CGCGACGAGAACCAGTTGCATGCCGCGGTCGTCGAACTCGTCACGCTCGACGATGCCGAGATCAAGTATTCGACGGTGCAGAACTGGTACCCCGGCAATTCCGAGGGCAAGGGCGGCATCTACAACTTCGTCACCAAGCGCGGCGATTGCCGCGGCAAGAACTCGAAGATTTCCTGGACGCAGGTCGAGACCGGCTCCGCGATCACCTGGAAATATCCGAGCTGCATTTTACGCGGCGACAATTCGCGCGGCGAGTTCTATTCGATCGCGATCTCGAACGGTTTCCAGCAGGTCGACAGCGGCACCAAGATGATTCACCTCGGCAAGAACACCACGAGCCGGATCATCTCCAAGGGTATCGCGGCCGGCAAGTCGCAGAACACCTATCGCGGCCTCGTCACCGCGCACCGCAAGGCGACCAACGCGCGCAACTTCACCGCCTGCGACTCGCTTCTGATCGGCGACAAGTGCGGCGCGCACACCGTGCCCTACATCGAGGCGAAGAACACGTCGGCGCTGTTCGAGCACGAGGCGACGACCTCGAAGATTTCAGAGGACGTGCTGTTCTACTGCGTGCAGCGCGGTCTCTCGCAGGAGGAAGCCGTCGGTCTCGTGGTCAACGGCTTCGTCAAGGACGTGCTGCAGCAGTTGCCGATGGAATTCGCGGTCGAGGCGCAAAAGCTGATTTCGATCTCGCTGGAAGGATCGGTTGGTTAGTTGTCGTCATCCTGAGGGGCCGCGAAGCGGCCGTCTCGAAGGATGGCGACGAAAACGATAGGTCATCCTTCGAGGCTCGCGCGAAGAGTGCTCGCACCTCAGGATGACGAATACGAGGAAAAGTAAATGCCACTGCTCGAAGTCAGAAACCTCCAGGTTCGTGTCGACGATCGTGAAATCCTTCACGGCCTGACGCTCACCGTGAACGAGGGCGAAATCCACGCCATCATGGGGCCGAACGGCTCCGGCAAATCGACGCTCAGCCACGTGATCGCCGGCAAGCCGGGCTACGAGGTGACCGGCGGCGAAATCCTGTTCAAGGGCGAGGACCTGCTCGAGATGTCGCCGGACGAGCGCGCCGCCAAGGGCGTGTTCCTCGCCTTCCAGTATCCGGTGGAAATTCCCGGCGTCGCGACCATGAATTTCCTGCGCACGGCGCTGAACGCCCAGCGCAAGGCGCGTGGCGAGAGCGAATTTTCGACGCCGGATTTTCTCAAGAAAGTCCGCGAAGTCGCGAAGTCGCTCAACATTCCGCAGGACATGCTGAAGCGCGGCGTCAACGTCGGTTTCTCCGGCGGCGAGAAGAAGCGCAACGAGGTGCTGCAGATGGCGCTGTTCGAGCCGAGCCTGTGCATCCTCGATGAAATGGACTCCGGCCTCGACATCGACGCGCTGCGGATCGCTGCCGACGGCGTCAATGCGCTGCGCTCGAAGGGCCGTGCCATGGTTGTCATCACGCACTATCAGCGGCTGCTCAACTACATCGTGCCCGATGTCGTGCACGTGATGTCGCGCGGCCGTGTGGTGAAGAGCGGCGGCAAGGACCTGGCGCTCGAGCTGGAAGCATCCGGTTACGCGCAATTCGAAGATCAAGCGGCCTGAGCTCAATCATGAACGTTGCATTGGCAAAAACCGAAACCGGCCGCGCGGTGAACGACATGTTCGCCATGGCGCGTGCGCGGTTGCCGGGCAGCGGCGAGGCGCGTCAGAAGGCATTCGAAGCCTTTGAGCGCGCGGGCCTGCCGACCCGGCGGATCGAGGACTGGAAATACACCGACCTGCGCGTGCTGATGCGCGAAGTGCTGCCGCTCGCGGCTGCCCCCGATCAGGCGGCGCTGACCAAGGCGTCCGACGTTGTAAAGGCCGTGGCTGTCGAGAACGCACACCGGCTGGTGCTGGTCGATGGCGTGTTCGCGCCAAAACTGTCCGACCTCGCCGGATTGGAAAAAGGGCTTCGCGTCCAGTCTCTGCATGAGGCGCTCGATGCAGGGAGCGATCTGCTCGCGGCGGCGACTGATGTCATGGTTTCGCTCAACGCCGCGATGGCGACCGATGGCGTCGTGGTTTCGGTGGACGACGGCGTCGCGCTGACGAAGCCGGTTCAGATCATTCATGTCGCAACTGCGTCGTCGGCCTCCCTGTTCACACGCTCGCGCGTGCAGATCGGCAGGGGAGCGCGCGCAACGCTGGTCGAGGATTTTGCCGCCGTGTCCGGCGCAAAATCCTACCAGGTCAACGATGCGTTGATCGTAACCGTCGGCGACGAGGCCGATGTCGCGCACATCCGTCTGATGAACGATGCCGCCGACGCGACTAACATTTCCTCGGGGCTGGTGACGGTCGGTGCGAAGTCGAAGGTCAATTTCTTCGGCCTGACCAGCGGCGGTCGTGTCAGCCGTTATCAGGGTTTTGTCACGCTGGCGGGCGAAGGCAGCGAGTTGTCCGTCAACGGCGTCAACCTGCTCAAGGACGCGCAGCACGGCGACATGACGCTGGTGGTCGATCATGCTGTGCCGAACTGCACGAGCCGCGAGGTGTTCCGCGCGGTGGTCGACGACCGCGCGCACTCGGTATTTCAGGGCAAGATCATCGTGCGGCCCGACGCGCAGAAGACCGACGGTAAGATGATGACCCGGGCGCTGTTGCTGTCCGATGACGCGGAAGCCGACAACAAGCCCGAACTCGAGATTTTCGCCGACGATGTCACCTGCGGTCATGGCGCGGCCATCGGTGCGCTCGACGAGAGCCTGCTGTTCTATCTGCGTGCCCGCGGCCTGTCCGAGAAGGAAGCGCAGGCGCTTCTGATCCAGGCATTCGTCGGCGAGGCGATCGAGTCCATTGCCGACGACGGCTTGCGCGACGCGGTCGTGGCAATCGCCGAGCGCTGGCTGGCGGGAAGAGGGTGATGAGGCAATGAGTGCCGGCGTCATGGCCGGGCTTGACCCGGCCATCCACGTCTTCAGGTCGGCAGTGACGAAGATTAAAGACGTGGATGCCCGGCACAAGGCCGGGCATGACGGCAAGAAAGAGACGGGAAGCATATGACCCATCCGGCGGTCGCCAACGGTTCCTATGACGTGATGCGCGTGCGGGAGGATTTCCCCGCGCTGGCGATGCAGGTCTATGGCAAACCGCTGGTCTATCTCGACAACGCGGCGTCCGCGCAAAAGCCGAATGCCGTGCTCGACCGCATGACCGAGGCCTACAAGAGCGAATACGCCAACGTCCACCGTGGGCTGCATTATCTGGCCAATGCCGCGACCGAAGCCTACGAGGGCGGCCGCGCCAAGGTCGCGAAATTCCTCAATGCGCGGCGCAACGAAGAGATCGTCTTCACGCGCAACGCCACCGAGGCGATCAATCTCGTGGCGTCGTCATGGGGCGAACCGAACATCAAGGCGGGCGACGAGATCGTCATCTCGATCATGGAGCACCACTCCAACATCGTGCCCTGGCATTTCTTGCGCGAGCGGCACGGCGCGGTTATCAAGTGGGCGCCGGTGGACGACGAGGGCAATTTCCTCATCGACGAATTCGAGAAACTGCTGACGCCGAAGACCAAGCTCGTCGCGATGACGCAGATGTCGAACGCGCTCGGCACGGTGGTGCCGGTCAAGGATGTGGTGAAGCTCGCGCATGCGCGCGGCATTCCGGTTCTGATCGACGGCAGTC
>JBQCIZ010000554.1:0-4624 GCA_051953235.1 Nitrobacter sp.
GTCGTCATTGCCAACGACGCGGTCGACTTCCGCCATCTCGGCAAACATCTGAGGTTGGGTTTGTGCTGCGCAGCCGGTCACGACAATGCGCGCCGACGGGCGCTCGCGCTTCAGCTTGCGAATCGATTGCCGCGCCTGCGCCACGGCTTCATTGGTAACGGCACAACTGTTGATGACGACAAGATCGTCCAGACCGGCGCTTTCCGCGTTGCGCCGGATGATTTCAGACTCGAAGGTGTTGAGCCGGCAACCGAAGGTAACGACGTCGACGGACATCACGCAACGCTGGCGAACAGCGCCGGATCGAACGTGCCGGCATACTCGAACACGGCGGGACCGGTCATCAGCACGTGGTCGTCGCCCTCGCGCCATTCGATGGTAAGTTCGCCACCCGGCAGCGTCATATGTACGACACGGTTGGTACGCTTCAACCGCGCCGCCGCGACTGCGGTCGCGCAAGCCGCCGAGCCGCAGGCCCTGGTGAGACCGGCGCCACGCTCCCAGGTCCGCATCACGATATGATCGCGATCGACGATATGGGCGAGCGTGATGTTGGCGCGCTCCGGAAAGATCGGGTGATTTTCCAGCAGCGGCCCGAAACGCTCGAGGTCGTAGGCGTTGACGTCATCGACCCAGAAGATCGCATGAGGGTTACCCATGCTGACCACCGACGGCGAGTGCAGCACCGGCGCGTCGATCGGACCCACCTGCAATTCGATGTAGCGGGTGTCGCGAAACTCCTCGGCGAGCGGAATGTCCTGCCAGCCGAATTTTGGCGGACCCATATCGACCGTGAAAAGATCCGGCGCGGGACCCTGCCAGCAATTCAGGAGACCCGCGCGGGTCTCGAAGGTCAGGGCCGTCTTGCCGGTGGACTCGAATATCCGACTCGCGACGCAACGCATGCCGTTGCCGCACGCGTTCGCTTCCGAACCGTCATTGTTGTAAATGCGGATGAAGGCCTCGGTACCCGGCGCACGCGGCGGCTGCAGCACCATCAGCTGGTCATAGGGCACGCCGGTGGGTCCGGCGACCGCGCGCGCTTCCTCGGCCGTCACCGCGGCGGGACGGTCGCGCAGATCGACCACGACAATCTCGTTGCCGATCCCGTTCATCTTGCTGAAAGCGTGGTTTGCGAGCGCGCCCATGCCGGCTCCCGTGAATTCGCCTGTCTTATATGGCGAAGATCGCCCCGATGACCAGAGCGGCCGTCACCCAGATGGGTACGGCGAATCTGTGTCGCGCCCCCACGTCCGCCATGGAGCCGCATGACGTATCTGTCATGGGACGAACGCTAAAACCGCGTGTTAGAATCGCACAATTCCGCCTGTAATGCCGGTTAGGACCGGGACGCGCGGACAGCGACCCGCACGACCCAAGGAGACCCCTGAATGACTCGCCCAAGCCCCTTTCGCCGCCGTCTTACGATCGTATTGATCCCGGCGGCCTTGTCGCTGGGGCTTCCGGCGGTGCTGGCTCAGACGCCCCCTGCGACACCACCCGGCGCGACCGCCCCCGCGACCCCGGCTCCGCCGGCAGCGCCGACCCCACCCGGCACGGCTGCACCCGCCACGCCTGCCCCGCCCCCGGCCGAGGTGCAAACGCCGGCAAACCCCGCCGCCGAGGCGCCGAAGCCGCAAGCCACCGCACCCGTACAGACCGCCGATCCCTTCGGCGAGGAGATCACGCTGACGGCAAAGACCGTCCTGACCTTCCGCGGCAATGCGACGTGGGACACCGCGTTCGACACACTGATCGACTCCTTCAAGTCGCTGACGGGCGTTCTCGACAAACAGGGCGTCAAGGCCGCAGGCAACATGATGATCGTCTACACCTCGACCGACGACAACGGTTTCTCGTTTCTCGCGGAAGTCCCGGTCGATCAGGACCTCAAGGACCTGCCAAAGGAGATGAGCATGGGCAAGTCGCCGGAAGGCAAGGCCCTGAAGTTTGTCCATCGCGGGTCCTACGACAACATGGACAACACCTATGAGGCGATCACCAATTACCTCGACGACAAGAAACTCGAAGCCAAGGACACCTTCATCGAGGAGTACGTGACCGATCCGCTGAAGACCGAGGAAGATAATCTCGTCATCAACGTCTATGTCCCGCTGAAATGAGCATCGTCATGAACAGGTTGATTTCGCTCGCAGCCGCCGCTTGCCTCGCGACCGGATTGGCCGTGACGTCCGCTCGTGCCGACACGTTACCGCCCCCGACAATCTCGGTGACCGGCGAAGCCACGATCACCGCACCGCCCGATCTTGCGCGGATCGATGCGGGCGTCACGACAGACGCCAAGACCGCGCATGAGGCCTCAAGCGCCAACAACGACGCGATGGGCAAGGTCCTGCTGGCGCTGAAGGGCGCGGGGATTTCGGAAAAGGACTATCAGACCTCGCAGGTATCCCTGCAGCCGCAATACAGCAGCAGCCAGAGCCGCCCGGGACCGAACGTGCTGACCGGCTATCGCGCCACCAATCGCGTCACCATCAAGGTGCGCGACATCCTCAAGGTCGCGAGCGTGATCGACGCCGTGGTCGGCGCCGGCGCCAACGACCTCGGCGGCATTTCATTCACGGTCTCCAATGCGTCGAAACTTCTCGACGACGCACGCAGTCAGGCGATTGCCGACGCGCGGCGCAAGGCCGAGATCTATGCCAAGGCTGCAGGCGTAACGCTTGGCGCACCCGTCAGCATTGCCGAGGAAGGCACCCCGGCGCCGGTCATGTATCGCAGGGCCGTGGCGCCGATGGCCGCCGGCGCTCCGATTGCACCGGGCGAGGAAACGCTACGCGTCACGGTCGGTGTGTCCTGGGCAATCAAGGCGCAACCCTGAGATTGATTGCGCGGGTATAGGACGCGCCAATGAATCAGCTACGGCGCTGAAAAACGCCGAACTGGAAATGCTGGACAGACTGCCACGGCGTGATGTGCTCATGCCGTCGCGCCTCCACCAATGCGAAGCGTGAACCAAGTTCCGCGTTGAGGCCCGCGGCATCGTATCGCCGGACCGTAAGACCGCTGCACTTTTCCGGGCCGTCAATCGCGAACGTGCCGATGATCGCATGGCCTCCCGGGCGAAGCGCCGCCAGCAACCGCGCAACATAGGCTTCACGGTCTTCAGCTTCGGTCAGGAAATGAAACGCCGCGCGATCGTGCCAGATGTCATAGATTCGATCCGGCTGCCATCGTGTCACATCGGCCGTTATCCATTGCACTTTTTCTCCGGCTTCACCCAACCGGGCTTTGGCGGAAATCAACGCGGCGTCCGATACGTCCAACACCGCAATACTGCGATTACCGCGCGCAAGAAGATTATCGACGAGCCGCGACGCGCCGCCGCCGACATCGATAATCGCCGAATCGAGATTTGGCCGGACACCGTTAATCAGCTCGAGTGAAATTACCGGCTCCTCCTGAAACCAGCTTACGTCGCCCTCATTCTTGGTCGTGTAGACCTTTTGCCAGTGTTCGGCCCGCGCCGCTTCGTTCACGTGATGGCCTCCGCAATGTCCGGCATCTTAGCGGGGCACGCGCGTCGCACGGGTCAAATTTCCATGACCTGTCCAGGCTTCAACACAAGAAACCGCTCGCGCGGAATTTTCGCATCATCAAGCGCCGCGCCCAGCGCAATCGCCGGTGCGTCGATCGCCTCGTCGGTCAACTGGAACGTGCCGTGATGATGCGCCAGCGCAACCTCCGCGCCGCAATCGGCCAGTGCCTTGACGGCGTCTCCCGGGTTCATGTGCTGATCCTTCATGAACCAGCGCGGTTCGTAGGCGCCGATGGGCAGGATCGCCGCGCGTAACGGCCCATGCATCTCGCGCACGCGGCGGAAATGCACGCCGGTGCCGTAGCCGGAATCGCAGACGATGTAGACTTTCCCGACCGGCGTCTCCAGCACGAAGCTCGCCCATAGCGTCTTGTTGCGGTCGAACAGGCCGCGCGCCGACCAATGCCGCGTCGGCACCAGCGTCACCGCAACGCCGTTGCCAAGATCGGCGCGATCCTGCCAGTCGAACGCTTCCGCGCGGATCGCGCCGTCGGCAGCGCGCATCACACTATCATTGCCAAGTGGCGTGATCACGCGCGGCGAGAATTTCGCGACCAGGCGCGACAGCGTCGCGACATCGAGATGGTCGTAGTGGCCATGTGAGACCAGCACGACGTCGATGTGAGGCAAGGCGTCGAAGCCGATGCCGGGATCGTTGTGCCGTTTCGGTCCGGCAAACGAGAAAGGCGACGCCCGTTCCGACCAGACGGGATCGACAAGGATGTTCAATCCGCCGGTCTGGATCAGCCAGCTCGCATGTCCCACGAAGGAAAAGCGCACCTTGCTGCCCTCGATGCGTGGGGGCGGCATGTCCGAATAGGACGACGGCACCCAATCAGGCCACTTGTGGCGTTCACGCCCGCCGCCGAATTGCCAGCGCAGCACTTCGGCGAGCTTTTTCGGCGGCGCACCGTCGGGATCGAAGAAATGCGTGCCATCGAAATGATCGGAGACAGGACCGGCGTAGGTTTTCATGCGGGACGCCCAGGAGGCCGAAAGTCCCGCAGTGGCAGCGGCCCCGGCCAAGGCGATCAACAGTCGGCGGCGGGTCGGGTTCACGTGGGC
>JBQCIZ010000555.1:0-3838 GCA_051953235.1 Nitrobacter sp.
GCTCGTCGAAGCGCTTGGCGTGCTCGACCGGCAGAAGGTGGGGGAGGAGGTGAAGAACCTCGACCAGCCCGCGCGCGCGACGTTGCGCAAATACGGCGTGCGCTTCGGCGCCTATCACATCTACCTGCCCGGCCTGATGAAGCCGGCGCCGCGCGCGCTGGCGACGCAGTTGCATGCGCTCAAGCACGAGAGCGCCGACGCGCACGGCGTCACCGACTTGCTGCACCTCGCCGCCGCTGGGCGCACCTCGAGTCCGGTCGACCAGGACACGCCGACGGCGCTTTACCGCACCTCCGGCTACCGCATCTGCGGCGACCGCGCGGTGCGCGTCGACATTCTCGAGCGGCTCGCCGATTTGATAAGGCCCGCGCTCGCCTGGCGCGAAGGCTCTCCCGGTGAAAAGCCTGCCGGCGCGTTCGACGGCCGGGGATTTGTCGTGACGCAGGCAATGACATCGCTCGCGGGTTCGGCCGGCGAGGATTTCGCAGCCATTTTGCGCGCGCTCGGCTATCGCATGGACCGCCGCCCCGCCCCGCCGCCGGCTCCGTCTGTTGCTCCCGAGACGAATGTCGCCGAGGCGGCAACTCCGGTCGAAGCGAACGTATCGGAACCCGTGTCGCAAGACACGACCGTGCCGGACGCCACGCCACAGGAGCAGACGACAGCCTCCTCGGATGCCGTGGAAGCGCCTGTCGCGGAGGTTGCGGCGCCGATCATCGATGCTCCGGCGAGTGACGCCTCTTCGCCCGCGGTTTCCGAAGAACCTGTGCCGTCGGCGGCGTTGCTGCCCGATGTGGCGTTCGCGCCGGCATCGGAGCCGGCCGAGCCTGCAGCCACGGTGTCCGCGCCGGTTGAATCGACCGATGCTGCGCAAGATATACCTGCGCCGGCCGATGCAACCGGCACGTCCGAGGATGCATCTGCCGATGCAATCGCGGTTGCAGCCGAGCCAACGGCCGCTGCCGCCGCTGCGGCAGAGCCTGCGATGGTCGAAGTCTGGCGGCCTGGTGGCCGCTCCGACGAGCGGCGGCCGCGTCACGATCGCCATCGTCATCGTCGCCAGGAAGCCAAACAGGATGGCGCGCAGCCGGTGGTTGCCGAGGGTGAAACGGCCGAAGGCGCTGAGAAGCGCGAGCGGCATGGCCGCGGGCGGCGTGACCGGCACAAGAATTTCCGGCGGCCCGATGCGCCGAGCGGCGACGCGGCGACGAAGGCGGACGGTGCGCCCGAGCGTGGGCCGCGCGAGGACAAGGGGCGTCCGCCGCGCGAACGTTTTCATGGCAAGGGCCGCGACCGGGATCAGGACAAAGGCCGCTTCCAGGGCTCCCGCAAGGGTGGTGGCGAGAGGCGTCCGGACGGCGGTCCCTCGCTTCGCCCCTACGCCAGCAGCGCGCCGCGTGAACGCGAGCGTCCGCTGGATCCGAATTCGCCCTTTGCGAAACTGGCCGCGCTCAAGGAGCAACTCGCGGGCCGCAAGGACTGAGCGCGGGCAAATGCCCGCGATCGGAAACAAGTTTTCTGAGGTGTCGGTGGGTGGAGCGCCAACGTCTCGATAAATGGCTGTGGCATGCGCGGGTGGTCAAAGCCCGCACTCAAGCCGCAGCACTGGTCGAAGGCGGTCGCGTCCGCGTCAACGGCGTTCGCGAGAAGTCGCCGGGACATGGGGTCAAGATCGGCGACGTGCTCACGATCGGTCTCGATCGCGGCGTCCGCGTCTTCAAGGTGACGGCATTCGCCGAACGGCGCGGCGACGCGACGATCGCGCGCACGCTCTACGAAGACATGGCGGGCAACGCCGCAAAGTCTGATCTGCCGGGATCGTCTTGATCTGCAAATTTCGCGCGGCTCACCGGCTTGCGGCAGAACTGTTCCTGCGCTACGCCAACCTGCAAATCTGACCGTTCCGGAGCCTTGGATGACTTACGTCGTCACCGAAAACTGCATCAAGTGCAAATACACGGACTGCGTGGAAGTCTGTCCCGTCGATTGCTTCTATGAAGGCGAGAACATGCTCGTCATCCATCCGGATGAATGCATCGATTGCGGTGTCTGCGAACCGGAATGCCCTGCCGATGCCATCAAGCCCGACACTGAACCGGGACTGGAGAAGTGGCTCGAGGTGAATTCGGAGTACGCCAAGAGCTGGCCGAACATCACCCAGAAGAAGGACATGCCGTCGGACGCCAAGGAATTCGACGGTCAGGAGGGGAAATTCGAGAAATATTTTTCTCCCAACCCAGGCACCGGAGACTGATTTCGGCACCCGGTCGCTCCCGGCTTCCAGACATTGGAACGCCGTCGGTATCTCCGGACTTTAACCCTATTCGTGACAATGACCGCTGGATATGGCCCGAAACGGCCATATAAGGGCATAAATCATTGATTTTTGCGGGAAATGTGCTATATTGGGCACATTCTTGAAGCCGGACCCTGTTTTTGCCCGCTTGTGGCCCTGAAGGGTTCCCGTGAAAACATCGAACAGGGGCGTGGCAGTTCCACGCGCAGGCTGTGTCACAGAAAACGCGTAAAAAGAGTGCTTCCAAGGCGTCTGCGGCTAGCCGCAGTGCAGCAAAATCCCGTTCCCGGACTGCCGCCAAGACCACCACGCGGGCGGCGGCCAAGGGCTCGGCCGCGAAAACCTCAAAAACTAAAAGAAGTGCAATGCCCAGCAAGACTGCCAAAACTGCCGCTAAAGCCCCTGCTTCAAAGCCCACCGGTTCGAAGACCGCCGCGACTGCTTCGAAGGTGAGCGCCAAGACCGCGGCCAAGCCGGCCGCGAAACCCGCCGCCAAATCGGTGGTAGCCAACAAGCCCGCAGCCAAGCCGGTTGCGGCAGCCCCCCGTGTCGAGGAGCCGAAGAAGGTTCTGACCCAGCGTCAGGGATTCAAGACCAACGAATTCGTGGTCTATCCGGCCCACGGCGTCGGGCAGATTCTGGCGATCGAGGAGCAGGAGATCGCGGGCGCCAAGCTCGAATTGTTCGTCATCAACTTCATGAAGGACAAGATGACGCTGCGGGTGCCGACCGCGAAGGTCGCCAATGTCGGCATGCGCAAGCTGTCGGAACCCGCGCTGGTCAAGCGCGCGCTTGAGACCTTGAAGGGCCGTGCCCGCATCAAGCGCACCATGTGGTCGCGCCGCGCGCAGGAGTATGAAGCGAAGATCAACTCGGGCGACATCGTTGCGATCGCCGAGGTGGTTCGCGATCTCTATCGTTCGGAATCGCAGCCCGAGCAGTCCTACAGCGAGCGGCAGCTCTATGAAGCCGCGCTGGATCGCCTGTCGCGCGAGATCGCCGTGGTTCAGCATGTGACTGAAACCGAAGCGGTCAAGGAGATCGAAGGTCAGCTCGCCAAGAGCCCGCGCCGCGGCGCCAAGGCGGAGTCGGATGCCGAAGCCGATGGCGACATGGATTCGGATGCGGATGGCGATGACACGACGGTCGCCGACGAGGCCGCGTAAGCGGTCCCGAACCGAAGGAATAAAAAAGCCCGGCCGAGAGGTCGGGCTTTTTGTTTGGGAGTGTCATTGCGAGGAGCGCGATGGGCGACCGCATAGCGTCGTCCCGATAGCGACGAAGCAATCCAGTCTATTCTCAAAAGGAAAAGGAGGCTGGATTGCTTCGCCCGGCGCAAAATTGGCAAGAGCAATTTTGTCGCGAGCTCGCAATGACGGCAGTGGATACGTTGCGTCAATCCACCACGATGTTCACGCGGTCGCGCACCTTGACCTGTGCGCGAGGGTCGAGGCCGTTGAGCACGCGGAAGCGCTCCGCCGGATGATCGACGCCAGCCATGTGGTGCGACAGCGATTCCACGGTGTCGCCGGGCTGCACGGT
>JBQCIZ010000556.1:0-5114 GCA_051953235.1 Nitrobacter sp.
CGACAACATTGCCGACGGCGTCGTCGCACCGGAGTTGTTCAGGGCGCGCAAGAACGAGCTCGGCCGCATCAACGAACGCCTGGCGCCGCTCGCCGTCGCCTATTCCGAAAGCCTCAGCGCGGGATCGCGCGCCATCAAGACGCTGCTCGCGTTCGCCAACATGCTGACGGGCGGCCTCCTGATGCTGCTGGTGCTGTGGCACACGCGCAAGCTGATGGCGCAGCGGGAAGCCTTCGAAAATGCGCTGCGCGCGGAAAAACGGCGAGCGCAGGTCACGCTGGCCTCGATCGGCGAAGCCGTGCTGTCCACCGACGCCGAGGGGCGGATCGACTACATCAACTCCGCGGCCGAGCGCCTGATCGGTATCCACACCGAGGATGCCTGCGGATCGCCGCTCAATTCGCTCATCCGCATCGTCGATCAGAAGACCGGCAGGGATCGCGACCGGTTGGCCGAAACCATTCTGGCCGGCGTGCCCGTCGACGGCGAAGGCCACTCGCACGTTTTGATGCGCCCGGATTCCCATGCGGTGCCGGTGGCGCTGATCGGCTCCCCGCTCTACATCGACGGCGATGCGAGCGGAAAGCCCGCCGGCATCGTGCTCGTGATTCACGACAAGACCAAGGAGCAGGCCTATATCGACCGGCTGTCATGGCAGGCCTCGCACGACGCGCTGACCGGCCTGACCAATCGCCGCGAATTCGAGCGGCGGCTGGAAATGGCGCTCAGCCAGCTCGACGGCAACGGCACCCGCCACATCCTGATGTTCCTCGACATCGACCAGTTCAAGATCGTCAACGACACCTGCGGCCACGCCGCCGGCGATCAGTTGTTGCGGCAGATCGCATCGATCCTGCAGAGGCACCTGCGCGCCGGCGATCTGGTCGCGCGCCTCGGCGGCGACGAGTTCGGCGTGCTGCTGCCCGATTGCGGCATCGAGACCGCGGCCATGCTGGCCGAAACGCTCCGGCAATCGGTGCAGGATACCAACTTCACCTGGAAGGGCCGCGTCTTCAACACCACACTGAGCATCGGCGCGATTCCCGTCGCCCATGTCGGCACCACCAAGGAAGATATGCTGCGCACGGCCGACATGGCCTGCTACATGGCCAAGGAGAAGGGCCGCAACCGCGTCCAGATCCACTCGCCGAGCGACAGCGAACTGCTGGAGCGGTTCGGTGAAATGACCTGGGTGCAGCGCATCCACGATGCGCTCGAACAGCATCGCTTCTGCATCTATGCCCAGGAAATTCTCGCGCTCGACGAGCGGAACGACGAGGGGATGCATATCGAGATCCTGCTGCGGTTGCGGGATGAGGACGGCCGTCTGGTGCCGCCGGCGAATTTCATCCCGCCCGCCGAGCGCTACGGCCTGATGCCTCTGATCGACCGCTGGGTCGTCAGCAACACCTTCGACATTCTCGCCAGCGGCCTTGCCGACTCGCATGGCAGCCGACTCGCTACCTGCGCGATCAATCTGTCCGGCGCATCCTTCGAGGACGAGAACTTCGTCGAATTCGTTCGCGAGCAGTTTGCCCTGAAGAGCATTCCGCCGACCATGATCTGCTTCGAGATCACCGAGACCAGCGCGATCTCCAATCTCGCCAAGGCCAATCAGTTCATCGCCGCGATGCAGGATCTTGGCTGCCGTTTCGCGCTTGACGATTTCGGCAGCGGCATGTCGTCCTTCGCCTATCTCAAGCACCTGCCGGTCGACTTCCTGAAGATCGACGGTGCCTTCATCAAGGACATTCTCAACGACCCGATCGATCTCGCCATGGTCGAGACCATTCACCGGCTCGGCAAGATGCTCGGCAAGAAGACGATCGCGGAATTCGTCGAAAGCGAGGACATCCTTGCGCGGCTGCGCGAGATCGGCGTCGACTACGCGCAAGGCTACGTGATCGGCAAGCCGCAGCCGTTCACCGGCCTCTCCGACGTCTGGGAAGATATCGATCGCCCGCGCCGCCAGGTCGCCTGACCCTTGACATGACCTCGCGCTCGTTTCTGTAGAACCGGCCAAGTCCCCGACACGCCAGCCATGCCGCTCAAACCGCTTGGCGAAGCCGCAAAAATCGGCATTGTGCGCGCATGACAGAGAACAACCAGACCCAGGCGAAGGCCGGCGCCGCGATCATTTCGGTGACGCCGTTCCAGCAGAACTGCACGCTGTTGTGGTGCACGGCCACCAAGGACGCCATCGTCATCGATCCCGGCGGCGACGTTCCGCTGATCCAGAATGCCATCGCCAAGACCGGCGTGACCGTCCGGCAGATCTGGCTCACCCACGGCCATATCGATCATGTCGGCGGCGCCGCCGAATTGCGCGACGCGCTCAAGGTTCCGATCGAAGGACCGCATATCGCCGACAAGTTCCTGCTCGACCACGTGGTGGAGAGCGGGCGCAACTACGGCATGACCGACGTGCGCAATTTTGCGCCGGACCGCTGGCTCGACGAGGGCGATCAGGTAAAGGTCGGCGAATTGACCTTCGATGTCTTCCACTGTCCCGGCCATTCGCCCGGCAGCGTCGTCTTCTTCAGCAAGGAGATGCGCTTCGCCCATGTCGGCGACGTCTTGTTCAACGGCTCGGTCGGCCGCACCGACCTGCCCGGCGGCAGCCACGCCACGCTGATCCAATCGATCACCGGCAAGCTGCTGCCGCTCGGCGACGATGTCGCTTTCATCTGCGGGCACGGTCCGGGATCCAGCATCGGCCACGAGCGCGCGACCAATCCGTTCCTGACCGGCGAAATGTAACTGCGCGCAAAAAAGAGGCCGCCGTTCCGGGCGGCCTCTTCTTCATGCGTCGCTATACGTCAGTCGATGACCTCGACGATCCGGTGGGTGCGCGGATCGACCAGCACGGTCCGATCGTTCACCACCGTGTAGCGATACTGCGGCGCGCCGTATTCGGCCGGCACTTCATAGTACGTCACACCGGACTCCGGCAGCACCACGCCGACGCGAACCGGCTCCCGGTAGTGGTAGGACGGACGATGCTGCTCAACCACATAGCGGTGGAAGCGCGGACGCTGCTCGACACCGAGCACACCGGCGACACCGCCAACGACCGCACCGACCGTACCGCCGACGACGGCGCCAACCGGCCCCGCGGCCCGTTCGCCCTCGCGGGCGCCCCGTTCCATTCCGCCCGGCACGCCTTGCGCCATGGCCGAGACGGGCAGGATCAGCGCAACCGCGATGGCAGCAGTTCCAATAACGCGACGGATCATAGGACTATCCTCCAATCATGAATGTGCGGATGAAAGAAGTCGCGGCCCCGGCATTCGTTCCGACGCTTTCGCGCGCCAAAAACGGCAACGGGCGGGAACGAAATTGATTGTGACGCAATGCAGGCGGCATTGCAGCGGCGTTGAAGCTCAGCCGGAGATGATGTCGCGTACGCGCTGCGAGAGATGACCGAGATCGAACGGCTTTGTGATCATGTCCATGCCGGACTGAAGAAAACCTTCGGCATTCGCCGCGTTCTCAGCGTAACCGGTCATGAAAAGAATTTTCAAGCCGGGCCGCAACTCGCGCGCCTGATCCGCGAGCTGCCGGCCATTCATGCCGGGCAACCCGATGTCGGTGAGCAGAAGATCGACCGCTTCGTCGCGCAGGATTCGCAAGCCGGTGGGGCCGTCGGTGGCTTCGCGCGTCCGGTAACCCTGATCGTGCAGCATCTCGATGATGACGCCGCGCACGACGGGTTCATCCTCGACCACCAGCACGGTCTCGCCGGTGGATGCGAGCCCATCCCTGTCCGCGGGTGACGCCTGATCGGCTTCTGTCTCGCCATGATGGCGCGGCAGGTAAAGCCGGATCGAGGTGCCCTGTCCGGGCACCGTGTCGAGCGCGACGTGACCGTTCGATTGACGCGCGAACCCATAGATCATCGACAGGCCGAGGCCGGTGCCCTGACCGATCGGCTTGGTGGTGAAAAAGGGGTCGAAGGCGCGCGCGGCCACCTCGGCGCTCATGCCCGTCCCGGTATCGGCGACGGTGATGCAGATGTAGTCACCGGGCGCCAGCGGAAGCGAGCCGGCATCGGCCGCGCCGATCGTCGTGTTCGTCGTGGTGATCGCCAGTTCGCCACCATCAGGCATCGCATCCCGCGCATTGATCGCGAGGTTGAGCAGCGCGCTTTCGAGCTGGTTGGGATCGCACAGCGTCGCCCGCAGCCGCTCGGACGGCGCGATGCCGAGATCTTTGGTTTCGCCGAGGGTCCGGCGCACCATATCTTCAAGCGACAGGATGAGCTGATTGGCATCGACCGGCTTCGGCGCCAGCGGCTGGCGGCGCGCGAACGCCAGCAGCCGGTGCGTCAGCGCCGCTGCGCGATTGGCCGAGGTCATCGCGGCCTCGATGTAACGCCCGACGCGATCGGTGCGCCCCTGGCCCAGACGGGTCTGCATCAGATCGAGCGACCCCACGATGCCGGTCAGCAGATTGTTGAAGTCGTGGGCGATGCCGCCGGTCAGTTGTCCGACGGCTTCCATCTTCTGCGACTGGCGAAGCGCCTCCTCGGCAGCCTTCAACCGCTCCGTGGCGACTTTCTCCGCGGTGACGTCGCGCGCGACGGCGTAAATCAGGTCCTGGTCCGGCACCGCGGTCCATGACAGCCACCGGTATGAACCATCCTTGTGACGGAGACGATTTTCGAACCGGACGGTCGATCTGCCCCGCGCCAGACGGCGGACTTCGATCCGCGTCTTGATGATGTCATCCGGATGCTCGATCCACTCGCCGGTGCGGTTCAGCAACTCGACCTCGCTCCAGCCGAGCGCCCGCGTCCAGGCCGGATTGATGCTTCGCCACACGCCGCCGTAGTCCACGACCAGCAGCAGATCCTGCGACACGCTCCAGATCTTGTCGCGCTCGCGCGTCCTTTCCTCGACACGCTCCGCAAGCGTGGCGTTCAGTTCGGCGAGCTTGCCCGCGATCAGCTTCTGATCGTGCACATCGGTATTGGTGCCGATCCAGCGGGTGATGTGGCCCTCCTCATCGCGCGCGGGCACGGCGCGCGCCAGGAACCAGCGGTACGCGCCGTCGGCGCCGCGCAGCCGGAATTCGATCTCGTAGGGCTCGCCGGTGGCGATCGTATGGGCCCA
>JBQCIZ010000557.1:0-4351 GCA_051953235.1 Nitrobacter sp.
ACGGCGACAACTGGAGGCGCGGCGATGACGGCATCGATCGGAGGAAAGCAGCGCGACTTTCACCTCTCCCCGCCGGGCAGAGGTCGACGCCGCAGGCGTCGGGTGAGGGGGCTCTTCAACCCGATCGACAGGTCTTACCGCCTCACCCCAACCCTCTCCCCATGGGAGAGGGGGCACGTCAGCTTTGCGGCAATTGTTCGCGGAACAATTGCTGTTCAAATCATCCCGTCGTGAAGTCAGGTGCGTCGATGAAACGACTGTCCCGCTTCAATCTCGTTACGCTCGGCCTCGGCCTGGTGTTTCTCTATCTGCCGATCGTCATTCTGGTGATCTATTCGTTCAACGCCTCGCGGCTGGTGACGGTGTGGGGCGGCTGGTCGCTGCGCTGGTATTCCGAGTTCTTCAGGGACGATGCGATGCTCGCTGCGGCGGCGATGAGCCTGCGGGTCGCCGCGGTCTCGGCGACGGCGGCCACCCTGCTCGGGACGCTCGCGGCGGTCGCCCTGACGCGCGGCGAAAACTTCAGGGGCCGCACGCTGTTTTCCGGAATGCTCTACGCGCCGCTGGTGATGCCGGAAGTGATCACCGGCCTGTCGTTGCTGCTTCTGTTTGTTGCGGTCAATGCAGAGCGCGGGTTCTGGACGGTGACGATCGCGCATACCACGCTGACCATGTGCTTCGTCGCCGTGGTGGTGCAGTCGCGGCTCGGCTCGCTGGATCGCAGCCTTGAGGAAGCGGCGATGGACCTCGGATGCGGTCCGTTGCGCGCCTTTCTCGCGGTGACGCTGCCGCTCATCCTGCCGGCGGTCGCCGCGGGCTGGATGCTGGCCTTTACGCTGTCGCTGGACGATCTCGTGATCGCGAGCTTCACCACCGGACCCGGTTCAACAACGCTGCCGATCCGGATCTATTCGGAGGTGCGGCTCGGCGTGAAACCCGAGATCAATGCGATCTGCACGCTGATCATCGGACTGATCACCGTGATCATCGTGGCGGCCTCGCTCGCCTCGAAACTGTCGAGCCGGCAGGGCGAAAGCGCAGCGCCCTTGTGAGTGCGATGTCAGTTGGTGCGCGGCGTCGCGGTCGTTGACGGAGCCGCCGGCACGGCAGCCTCGGGAACCGTTTTCTGGCCGGTCAGGCGCTCGATCACCGAACGGACCGTATCGCGCGTCTTGCGGTCCTTGACCGCGTCGAGCAACGGCGCCGACGCAGGCGACCGGCGGATCAGGCTTTCCGGGTCGGGAAAGATCAGCGGATCGTCCCACGGGCCCTGGATCACGAACGGCAGGTCGAAACTGCCGGCGCCAGCCGCTGTCGTCAGGCTCGCAACGCCCTTGAGATCGTATTCGCGCGCCGGGACCGACGCGGTACCGGCGAGGGTGACGCGCGCCGTGGGTCCTTCGACGCGCACGTCGCTCACGGTGGCGATGCCGTCCCTGAAATTCACCGCGACGTTCAGCTTGTCGAACGGGGTCTGGCCACTGCGAAAATTGCCGCCGCCCGACAGTGGCCGGCGCTCCAGCCGCTTCAGCAACTGCTCGACATTGAAGCCGCTGATGGAGCCGTCGTGGCCGTTCAAAAGCGCCGTGCCGTCGAGCGATTGCGCCAGCCCGAACGGACTCGAGCCGGTGGCTTCCAGCATGAGGTTCAGATTGCCGCGTCCGGTCAGCCGGCTGGTGCCGAACAGGTCGCTGGCGCAGGCCTGCAGATCGACGTCGGTCAACTGGAACTGCGCCTTCACATCGGCGGCCGCGTCGGCTCGCGAGATGCCGAACGATCCCTTGGCGATCCCGCCGTAGATCTGCGCCTCGCCGATCGAGAGCGCGAGCGTTCCGTTCCGCAGGTTGGCGCCGACCGCGGTCCGGCCGAGCTTGGTGGAGCCGACCGTGACTTTCGCCGCCGACAGCCGCATGTCGAGATCGGTGGTGGACAGCGCATGCAGGTCGAACAACTGCCTGTTCCAATCGCGGGCGCCGCTTGCGAGTAGCCGCACGGTCGAGATGTAGGGTGTGAAATCGAGCGCGCCGGCGGCCAGCGTCGCCTGCAAGGTCTGCCGGCCATTGTTGGCATAAGTCAGCACGCCCTCGGCGACGTTGCCGTCAAGTTCGATGTTGACGTTGGTCAGCGCGATCGAGGAGCCGACGACATTGGCGCGCGCCTTCAGCGCGAAGCGCCCGAAGCCGCCGCTGCCCGGCGGCGGTTGCCCGGCCCAGCGCAACGCGTTACGCAGCGAGGTGCTGTCCGCGGTCAGCGTGCCCTCCATCATCAGGCTGGTCCGGTTGGCGACCGTGCCGTCGAAGGCGAACTTCAGCGGCGCGCTGGCAACCCTGGCCTTCAGGCCGGATCGGTCGCCGGACAGCGCCGCGAGAAAATCGCTGATGCTGATGCTGCCGTCGACGCGTTCGCCGCGCCAGTCGAACTGTCCGGTCGCGGCGAATGAGCGGGAGATCGACGGCCATGCCAGCGACAGGTCGATGTCGCCGAGACTTTCGCTCACGTGATTGGAGACGTCCTCGTAGCTCAATTCGCCGTCCTGGATCCGGATTTCCGAGAACGAGACCGGACTGTCCGCGCCGGGCTTCATGGCGCGTACGATCGTTTCGACGAACGGCGTCCAATTGCTCTGGCCGTCGGCGGTGCGCGTCACCCGGATGTGGGGACGCAGCATCATGACGTCGGCAATCTGAAAGCGCTGCATCAGCAACGGCAGCAGATGCAGGTTGGCGGTCAGCACATCGACGCTGAGCGTCGTGTCATTGGCATTGCTGCCCTTGAGACGGACGTTGTGGAACGAGACGTAACTGCCAGGAAAAACCGAGACGTCGATGGGACCATCCACGACGAAGTCGAGGCCTGTCACGGCGCGAATTTGCGCCTCCACGGCATCGCGCAAGGCGTCGCGATTGAGCAGCCACGACATGGCGATCAGCCCGATCAGCACAAGTCCCAGAAATGCCGCAACTGGCATTCCCAGGCGCTTCATTCCTTGGGCGATCGACAATGACTTATCCGAGGTTGTTGACATTCATCGCGCGGACCGGCCGCCGGCCCCGCTATATCAGCAACTTGATTGGTTTTCTTGACGCTTTCAAGGCCATACGGCACAGCAATACCTCCGATTGACGCACCGCGAAGATTTCGCCTAATACTCGGTCATACCCCTCTCGGCGCGCTGCCTTCAGCGCCTCCCTCCATCAGGTTCAGCCCCATGAACAAGGTCTATCCCGACGCCAAATCGGCCCTCGACGGCATTCTCAAGGACGGCATGATGATCATGTCCGGCGGCTTTGGCCTGTGCGGCATCGCCGAGACGCTGTCGGACGCCATTCGCGACTCCGGCGTCAAGAACCTGACGGTGGTTTCCAACAATGCGGGCGTCGACGGCATCGGCCTGAGCCGGCTGCTCGAAACCCGGCAGATCAAGAAAATGATCTCGTCCTACGTCGGCGAGAACAAGCTGTTCGCCCAGCAATTCCTGGCCGGCGAACTGGAGCTGGAATTCAATCCGCAGGGCACGCTAGCCGAGCGTATCCGGGCAGGCGGCGCCGGCATTCCCGCGTTCTACACCAAGACCGGCGTCGGCACGCTGATTGCCGAAGGCAAGGAAGTGAAGGAATTCGACGGCCAGAAATATCTGATGGAGCGCGGACTGTTCGCCGATCTCGCCATCGTTCACGCCTGGAAGGGCGACACCGCGGGCAACCTGATCTACCGGAAGACCGCGCGGAACTTCAATCCGATGATGGCGACCGCCGCGAAGGTCACCGTCGCCGAGGTCGAACACCTCGTGCCGGCCGGCGAACTCAATCCCGACCACATCCACACGCCCGGCATCTTCGTGAAGCGTATCATCGAGGTCGGCACCGCGAAGAAGCGCATCGAATTCCGCAACACCCGTCCGCGTCCCGCGGCATAGACCACACCGTTGTCACACACCGTCATTGCGAGCGCAGCGAAGGAATTGCGCGACGGCTTCTACGTCAATCTCGGCATCGGCATCCCGACGCTGGTTTCGAACTTCATTCCTGACGGCATCGACGTCAACCTGCAGAGCGAGAACGGCATGCTCGGCATGGGGCCATTTCCCTACGAGGGCGACGAAGATCCCGATCTCATCAATGCCGGCAAGCAGACGGTCAGCGAACTGCCGTCCACCAGCTATTTCTCGTCGGCCGACTCGTTCGGCATGGTGCGCGGCGGTCACATCGACCTGTCGATCCTCGGCGCGATGCAGGTGGCGCAGAACGGCGACCTCGCCAACTGGATGATCCCGGGCAAGATGGTCAAGGGCATGGGCGGCGCGATGGATCTCGTCGCGGGCGTCAAGCGCGTCGTCGTGGTGATGGAGCAT
>JBQCIZ010000558.1:0-5086 GCA_051953235.1 Nitrobacter sp.
CGAGCGTGGTGGCGAACTGCTTCACCTTGAACGGCGTCAGGAAGCCGTCGTTGATGCCCTCTTTCAGCGAATAGACGGAAACCGGCTCGCCGAAATAGGCATAGGTATCGACGTTGTCGCGCCGCTGCGGCGTCGCGGTCAGGCCGAGTTGCGCGGCCGGCGAGAAGTAGTCGAGAATGTCGCGCCAGTTGCTCTCGTCGTTGGCGCCGCCGCGATGGCACTCGTCGATGACGATGAAGTCAAAGAAGTCCGGCGGGTAGTCGCCGAAATAGGGCGCGGGCTGCCCGTCTGGGCCGGCACCGCTCATGAAGGTCTGGAAAATGGTGAAGAACACGCTGGCGTTCTTCGGCACGCGGCCCTTCTTGATTTCGTCGGGCTTGATGCGCGCCAGCGCATCCTCGGGAAAGGCCGAGAAGGCGTTGTAGGCCTGATCGGCCAGGATGTTGCGGTCGGCGAGAAACAGGATGCGCGGCCGCCGCTCTGGCTTGCGCGACAGGTTCCAGCGACTCTGGAACAGAGCCCAGGCAATCTGGAAGGCGATCGCCGTCTTGCCGGTGCCAGTCGCCAGCGTCAGCAGGATGCGCTGCTTGCCGGCTGCAATAGCCTCCAGTGTATTCTCGATGGCATTGTGCTGGTAATAGCGCGCGTCCCACCGGCCGGCGCCCTCGAAGGGGATATCGGCAAAGCGCTCGCGCCATTGGTTGCTTTCCTGAAACGTCTCGGCCCACAATTCGTCCGGCGTCGGATAGCGCTCGATGTACGCCTCCGCGCCGGTCTTCATGTCGATGCGATAGATTTTCCGGCCGTTGGTGGCGAAAGCGAAGCGCGCCTGCAGCTTTTCGGCATAGGCCTTGGCCTGCGCTGCGCCCTCGGTCGGCCCCTTGTCTTCGGCCTTGGCCTCGATCACCGCCAACTTGTGATTGCGAAAGGTGAGAACGTAGTCGGCGATTTCATTTTTGCCGCGACGCCCTGAGCCCTCGATGCGGCCGGGGCAGATCATCTCCATCCGCATGCGGCTGTCGGCAACGACACCCCACCCTGCCGCCCGCAGCGCGGGGTCGATCAGCTCGGCGCGGGTCTCGGCCTCGTTCACTCCGCCGCCTCTTTGATGGCTTGCGACGGCGGCGCGGTCAGTTCGCCGGAGAAGGCTTTTTGGAGGATGGATTGCTTGATTTCGGCAAGAGAAGAGAGCTTCTCGCGATAGATTTCTTCAAGTCTCTCTATCTGCCCTCTCCGCGAATCCAACTCTTCCGCAATTCTCGCTTGTTCGGCTAGCGGCGGCAACGGAATCACGAGATTGCGAAGATCGACCAGATAAAGGTGCTTCAACGCGGCGCCCTTCGGAACGATCTGCCGCTGTACGCACGATGCACTCACCGCGTAAGCCAAGTAACCAGTCAACTCGCGCATAACCGGCTTAATAAGCGCCACAGAAACGAAGATCGAAAACTCAACGTCGACCTCAACGACTCGAACGACTCCTATCGTTCCGTCCTTCGTAATCAGTATGTCACCCCGCTCGGGATGGGTACGCTTAATGAACTCTTGGTGGTCTTCTCTTGTGACATAATTTATTTCTTCAAATGAGATGCCGGGGCCCGCAGTCAGATTCTTTACTGTCACAAAGGGAATACCATTAGTGACGTATTGGGGAGTTTTGTGAACACCATCAGCAATGGCAAAGGTTAGTTCTTCTAGCCGTCTCGACTTCCAATTTCTGGGTATGGCGAAGGCCAGCTTGTCCGAGCCGTTGATATCGCCATTTTTCGACTTCTCGAATTTTTTAGCCCCAAGTTTCGCAAGGCGCACACGATCAATTTTTTCTAACAAGTCATCAACGGGAGCATCATCTGACCGTTGTGGAAGCAAGCGCCCTTCGATCGCCAAATCGAGATAGCTCTCATACAGCTCCCGTGCGTTCTTGAGATTTTTCTCAGCATTGGCGGCCGCGGTCGCCAGTCCTGCAAAGGCCTCGTCCAGAATGGCGACGATGCGTTGTTGTTCAGAAAGCGGGGGCACCCGCACCGACTTCGAATAAACTTCATTGCGGTTGATGCCTGGCTTAACGCCTTTCGCCAGCTTCGTCAGATTCTGCAACGAAAGCAGATGGAACAGAAATTTTAGATCGTATTTTGTTTCGTCGAATGTGACGAAATACGTCACATCGAGCGGCCAGAATTTATCTTCTGTAAGCGTGATTTCGCCCGCTGATCCTTTTCGGCCAACGATTATTGAACGCCTATCGCTATAGAACTTATCCGATCGATCTTTAATGCCATTGGCGCCATAGACGGCATACTTGCCGACGGCGCTACGTTCATTCGGCGGCAATGGCTTGCCATACTCAAGCGCAAGCACCTCCCCTAACTTCTTCTCCTCCCAAACTTGCCTCACAGCATCGCCTCAATGTTCTTGAGGATAGTCGCGCTCTCCGCATCCAGCGCCGCCATCTCGGCGATGATGTCTTTGGGATCACGCAATTCCGCTTCGTCCGCCTTGTTCGGATTCTTCACCGACAGGTCATAGGTCGTCGGGTCGATGCTCTTGGCATCCACCGTCCATGAATTCTCGCTGTCCTTGGCCTTCGCCTGCAATGCCACGAAGTCCTTCAGGTCGTCGTCATTGAGCGGATTGGTCTTGCCGAGATTGCGGCCGGGGTCACACTTGTAGAACCAGATCTTCCGCGTCGGCGCGCCCTTCTCGAAGAACAGCACCACGGTCTTGACGCCGGCGCCCTGGAAGGTGCCGCCCGGCATGTCCAGCACCGTATGCAAATTGCAGTCTTCCAGAAGCTGCTTGCGCAGTGCCACCGCCGCATTGTCGGTGTTCGACAGGAACGTGTTCTTGATGACGATGGCGGCGCGGCCGCCGGCCTTCAGCGACTTGATGAAATGCTGCAGGAACAGGAACGCCGTCTCGCCGGTCCGGATCGGGAAGTTCTGCTGAATCTCCGGCCGCTCTTTTCCCCCGAAGGGGGGATTCGCCAGCACCACGTCGAAACGATCCTTGTCCTGGATGTCGGCGATGTTCTCGCCGAGCGTATTGGTGTGGAGGATGTTCGGCGCCTCGATGCCGTGCAGGATCATGTTCATGATGCCGATGACGTAGGCGAGGCTCTTCTTCTCCTTGCCGAAGAAGGTCTTCTCCTGCAGCGTCCGGCGCGCCTTGGTCGAGGTCGCCTGCGGCAGCATGTATTCGTAGGCTTCGCACAGGAAGCCGGCCGAGCCGCAGGCGCCGTCATAGATGCGCTCCCCGATCTGCGGATCGATGACCCTGATCATGGCGCGGATGAGCGGGCGCGGCGTGTAGTATTCGCCGCCATTGCGGCCCGCATTGCCCATGTTGCGGAGCTTGCCTTCGTACAGCTCCGACAGCTCGTGCTTTTCCGCCTGCGTGTTGAAGCGGAGCTGGTCGATCAGCTCCAGCGCGTCGCGCAGCGAGTAGCCGCTCTGAAACCGGTTTTTGATCTCGCCGAAAATTTCCCCGATCTTGTATTCGATCGTGTCCGGCCCCTCGGCGCGGGTTCGGAAGCCCTGCAGGTAGGGGAACAGGTCCTTGTTGACGTAGTCGATCAGATCGGGGCCGGTCCTGGCCTTATCGTGATCGAACGTGCCGTCCTTCTTCTTCGGCGCGGCCCAGACCGACCAGCGGTGGCCCTTGTCGATGATGGCCTGATAGGTCGTGCCTTCCAGCAAGGCGCGCTGCTCGTTGGCCTTCTCGAGGTCATCGAGGTATTTCAGGAACAGCATCCACGAGGTCTGCTCGGTGTAATCGAGTTCGGTGGCGCAACCCGCCTCCTTCCACAACACGTCATCGATGTTTTTGAAGGTTTGTTCGAACATGACGCGGCACTCCCCTGAGCGATTGCTCTACCAGAGCGGGCAGTCCGGTGTCATCCTCGACTGACGGCTGATTTCGCGAGATGACGTGCGCGACGGCCTCGTTCATCAACCTTGCCGCCAAGCGGCATTTCTAGGGAATATTTTCCGCTTTTCCGTGATCGCATGCGCCGGGCGCATGGCGGCGGAAGCCACGCTTCCGCCGCGATAACGCCCGCGCTTTGCCGCAACGGATTCTGGCTGCCTTGGGTTTGCCGCAAGAGATTTCGCGCAGGTTCCGGCGGATCTTGACGGTGTCATAATCGCGATGGAGCGCATCGACGCCGCGCCGCGCGACCATCCTTCGAGATGCGCGCAAGGGCGCGCTCCTCAGGATGACGCACGGGTCACAACCACTTCTTCATCTTGAAGAACAGGTACGGCAGCACGGCGGCGGCGACCATCGCGACAAGCGCCAGCGGATAGCCGAGCGGATGTTCGAGTTCGGGCATGAACTTGAAATTCATGCCGTAGACCGAGGCGATCAAGGTCGGCGGCATCAGCACCACGGCCATCACCGAGAACAGCTTGATGATGTTGTTCTGCTCGAGGTTGACGACGCCGAGCATCGCATCCAGCACGAAGGTGATCTTGTTCGACAGATACGAGGCGTGATCGGTCAGCGACGACACGTCGCGCTGCATGGTCTTGAGCTGCGCCTTCTGCTCCTTGCTCCAGCGTCCCGCCTCGGTCTCCACTGCGGCGAACGACACCATGCGTCCGATCGAGACGAGACTCTCGCGCACCTTCGAGGTGAGATCGCCTTTCTTGCCGATGGTGAGCAGTATCTGCGAGTAGATCGGCGCGTGGCCGCGCGCTGGCGACGGCTCGAAGATCTCGGCCGACACCGCATCGACCTCGGCGCCAGCGCGCTCGAGAATATCGGCGCAGCGGTCGATCACGGCGTCCAGCAGTTCGAGAAACACCGCCTCGCCGTTGATCGCGGCCGCGCAGTTCCGCGCCAGCTTGTTCTCCACCAGCGCGAACGGCTTCGGCGTGTCGTAGCGCACGGTGACGAGACGATGATTGGCGAGGATGAAGGTGACCGGCGTGATCTTCGGACTTTGGGATTCCGACTGGCACATCAGCGTCGCCGTCATGTAGCGCGCGCCGTTCTCGATATAGAGGCGGGAGGAAATCTCGATTTCCTGCATGTCCTCCCGGGTCGGCACTGCAACTCCGGCAAGGCGCTCCACCGCGCGATCCTC
>JBQCIZ010000559.1:0-6290 GCA_051953235.1 Nitrobacter sp.
GCGCCTTCGCCCTGCACAAGCACGACGTGGCGACGGCGATGCTGCACTACGAGCGCGTGCGGCATTACCGCGCCACGCGCTTCCAGCTCGGCTCCAAATTCGCCTTCGATCACCTGCGGGCCAAGGACACCGCCGAGCAGAAGGCGCTGCTTGAAAAACTCGACGAGCGGGTGAGCCCGGCGTTTGCGCACGACAAGCGCGGCGGCGAGGACGACTCCTGGATCTACGCGTACGATGCCCGCAAGATCGGCACCGAATTGCCTTACAAGAGATTGGGGCCGTGGGATTTCCGCCGGGCCGCCAAGACGGCCACGATGACCGGCCAGCTCTGGAAGCCGGCGGCTCCCGCCAAAGGCACACGCCCAGTCACACGCGAGGAGGTCGCGCAGCACAAGACGCGCGACGACTGCTGGATCATTGTTGCGGGAAAGGTCTACGATATTTCCGAGTGGGCGCCGCATCACCCCGGCGGCGCCGGCATCGCCCGCATGTACGCCGGCAAGGAAGCCACGGCCGAATTTGGTGACTATCACAGCGCGGAAGCCGTGGCGCACATGGCGCATTTCTGCATCGGCGATCTCGTCGAAACGCCGGTTGCGTCGTCGTGACGCGGACATGACTCATCGCCCCTGTTATTTGCGGCGCGGGGGCGCCTTCCGTTGTCGCCGTGCCTTGCACCCCACCAAAAGAGAGAGGGCGCGCGGAACGCCGGGTGCTGCAACAACACCCGCAGCCTCGCGTGCAAATGAAAAAAAGCACACGAGTTTCAGTCACCACGGATGCCGGGATCACGCCGGCGTTCCGCGCGCAGTGGGTTGTCCGGCTTGCTTCGTGCTCTCCTCGGTGATCGCTATAGTTTCACCGTCGGGCGTTGTGGGGGTGCCGCTCGCTCCGGTCGGAGACGCGCGCGCGACCCGCGCCCTTGACGCCAGCATGGGGCGTCGGGACTGCACGACTTGGGCCGGCGCGCAAAGGCGATGCAACGAGGCGAATCTCCACCCCGGCCGCATCGCGCAGCGTGGTCGTCAGCGCTTCGGAAGCGGCGGGTCCATAGATGCCTGCGCTGCCCGTGATATCAGTGCCTGGCATCCCCAGCCGCCGTTCGTCCGCGCCTGACGCTGCCGCGTCCACCGCACCCCGCCCCGCGATTCCTGACGATCGCGAAACGCCCCTCTCATCGGGACGGGATGTGCGGACTATAATCCTAATAGGAATATTGTCAAGGGCGAGAAACTATTCAGCAATGGAATCGAGGTCGGCCAGGGCCTCGTCGGTGACGACGACCTTCATGCCGACCGGAATTTGCCGAGCGCGGCTTCAACCTGCGCGTCGCTGCCGAAGCGTCCTTCGGTCGCTGCGCGCAGGCCGCGATCGATGCCGGCCAGTTCGTCTGGCGTCGGCCGATACGGGTGCGCCGCTGCTCGTTCATAAGTGGTGAACGTATCAACTATCTCGCACGGGTTGCGGAATTCGAACTGGTGTGCTCCAACTCTTGATTAAAATCGTAGGGGGAGAGGCGTGAAAACAATTTCAGTGATCAACTATAAAGGCGGTGTTGGCAAAACTACTGTCTCCGCAAATCTTGCTGCGGAGATGGCATTTCGGGGAAAGAAGGTTCTTGCTATCGACCTCGATCCGCAAGCGAGCCTCACGTTTTCGTTTTTTAGTGTGGACGAGTGGCGCAAGAATTTTGAATCGTCAAAAACAATTAAGAACTGGTACGACGCTTTCATTGATAAAGACACCGATTTGAATCTAGCCAGCCTAATCGGTCGCCCCACGAAGGCAAACGTCGGAACCAATGGCGGAAGACTTGATCTTATTTGTTCGCACCTTGCGTTAATCAACGTAGACCTTGAGCTAGCTACCAGACTTATGGGAGGAACCGAGCGAGATTTGCGCAATAATTATCTCAGAGTTCATTCTCGGCTGAGACAAGGTTTGCAGTCGTTGAAAGCTGGCGACTACGACTACATCCTGATCGACTGCCCTCCAAACTTTAACATAGTTACTAAGACCGCGATTGCAGCTAGCGACTTCCTTCTGTTGCCAACAAAGCCTGACTATCTTTCTACGCTCGGGATCGATCAGCTTGTCAAACACGTGGATGAGTTAGAAAAAACTTACAACAAATATGTTCGCGAGAGCGGTAGCCAAGAATGGCAGCCCATCTCTCCAAAAATTTTAGGCGTCTTGTTCACGATGATAATGATCCGAAACCAAGTACCTATTTCGGCCCAAGAGCAATATATCGAACAGGTGAAGCGCTCGAAAATCGCTACGCTTAAGACCTACATCAGGGAAAATAAGACCGTGTATGCTGATGCACCCGAATACGGCATGCCCGTCGTCATCAAACGGGTGTCAGGCAAAACCTACAAAGACGTTCAGAAAGAACTCGAAGACCTGACAACAGAAGTTCTTGGGAAAATAGGGCCATGAATGATACCGCCCGCGCAATGAGATTAATGCGCATTTTCGTTGCGACTATAGAGAGCTTGGATCAGGATGAAGTCGAGCAATTGCTCGCCGGGAAGGCTAAGCTGACTATTGTGTCTCCCAAAAAAACGAAGGGAATGAGTGGTAAACCGCCAGGCGATCTAGCAAGCATCTCAGCGAGGCTTAACGAAAGCAGGGATCGGACCAAGGCTCGTGAGATATTAAGTGAGATAACGGGGCGCGATTCTCTCGCAGCATTTGCGCGCAGCCTTAAAGTTCATGTCGTCAAACATGATCGTAGAGAGGACATTGAATCTAAAATCGTTGAGTTTGTAATCGGAGGAAAATTGCGTACCGAAGCCATTCGGTCGCTCAGCTTGAAGGGCGGAAATGAGGAGCGATCGGATGAAGATTCGAAAGACTAGCCAGTGACAAGGAATCGAAATTCGTTAGTTAATGCCAACGGGTTTACCCCGTCGTTGAGCCGTAGGTGTCGCACTTCATGCAGGTGTTGTTGCGAACCATGGTGAAGTTGCCGCACTCCGAGCGCATGTCACCCTCTTAGCCTTTGGCTTTCGCCTCGGCGCGGCGTTTATGTCGCCGCGGCCCGCCTGCGCTCATGAGGCATGTTCGCGATCGGCTGCCATCTGCTGGAATTTCCGCTTCAAGGCGTTGACCCGTGCAATGTATCCCGCAACGAGATGGTCTCCGCATCGTTCGCCGGCCTTCATCCGGAAGTGACGGCGTGCGTAAGCGGTGGCGGGCCCTCCGCCGCACAGGTGGATGAAGGCGGCGAGATCCTGTTGCTGTTCGGGAGTGGCCACCACACCCGCACGCGCAAGGACGGCGGCCAGATTGCGGTCCAGATATATGGAGGCAAGCTCGGTGGCGTGGCTCGGAAGCGCGCGGATATAGGGACCGAAACCGCAGCCAGTATCCGTGACCGCGTTCGCCCGGATGCAGAATCGCGCAACCTCGGCATAGGCCGGATCGGTCATCTGGAACAGGCCGACCGCGGAGGAGGCGGGCTGGTAGATGGCGAAAGGATTGAAACTGAATCGCCAGCGCCAGTAGGTGCGGTCCAACGGATTGCCCGAGCTCTCGACTTGCGCCAGCGCCGCCAACAATTCGGGCGTGATCGCGCCGGTTGAATATTTGCGGAACAGCGGTCCGTATTGCCGCCACGTCTCGGCGGGCTCCTTGTCGAGCTTGTGGCCGACAAAGAAAAACAGTTCGGTCGGCTTGTGGACCACGTGATAGATGAAGTTTGTCAGCACGAACGTAACAAGCACGATCCCGCCGATGCCCGCGATCCGGACTGCGCGCGGCGCTTTCGCGAGTTTTAGTCGTACCCACCGTCCGCATGTCCGCAAACGGCGAAGATGAGTGAGACTCTTGCCTGTTTTTGACACGTCAAGGCCTATCGCCCTTTCAGGTGAGGCCCCTCGTTCTGCTGCCGAAGAGCGGCGAGGCGCTTCTTCTCGGCTTCGTAGCGCTCAATGGCGCCCTTGGAGGGTTCGTAGATGTCGTGAAAGCCACGATGGAGATTCCGAGCCATGCGAAGAATTATGTTTGCGAATTCGTGGACGCCAGCTTGCGTCTCCCGGATGCTCTGTTTCAGTCGGACCGATGTATCGCCGCTGTCGCGAAGATACTTTTCGTCGACCTCGCCGCTGTTGTGCTCGCAGACGTGACGTCGCTGAAACGAACGTGTCGCGGCCGAAATTTCCGCTTCCGTCAAGCCTTCGCAGATGTCGATGTCGAAGCCGCCCAACAACTCCCGTCTGGTAGCGGCGAGATCGTGAAACCTCATCTTGTCGATGCGCTCGCGCCGTCCGGAGCGCATTGGCCTGTTCCGGATTAACTGCTTCGCGTATTGTCCGACGAAGGTGTCGAACGCCGAGCCGATGTTCTTCAGGCAGTCTGAAGGAGGGGCACCCCGGTTCAGATCCTCGCGGATCGACGGAATGATGCTTCCTTCGAACTCGCTGAGATCGTTTCGCGTGCCGCACCCCGAGCAATAGCCGAACCGGCCCAGGATATCGTTGAACTCGCCACAGGCGCTGCAGTTGAACTGCTTCTGCTGACTCTGCTCGGCGTAGTAGAAGGGGGGCTTCTCGACGTCTTTTCCCGCGGCGTCCGCCACGGCGTCCATATCGATCACATGGGTTCCGTCTTCGTCTGCCGACAGCGCCTCGTCGAGCCTTTCGCAATAGAGGCGGACGTAGACCCGTTGTGCTGCTGACAGAAACTCATGTCGCTCGGCACGCACGCCGCAATAGGGACAGAGCGAGGTGCCGCCGCGTGTACGCCAATATTGTTCGCACCTAGGGCATTGGAAGCCGAACTTTCCTTCGCTATCCGAGGCGATGAATACAGGTACGCAACCCGGCACCGGTGGCTCTGGCCATGGCGCGCCGATCCCTCCCATCGGCAGATCGGCGACGGGGATTCCCTCTCTGAGCGCGTAAATGGCGTAGAGCGCCGCCGGTACGGGCCGACTGCTCTGCCACGTGACTTGGTACCGGCGCCGGCCTTGGTCGTCGCTGCTGGTGGTGAAGATCACCTGTCCGCCGCAATGGGCGATCTCCTGAAATTCGCGCGTCTCACTCATGCCGTCGATCGTTCGGTCTTAGATCGTATTCTAAGGATCGCAGTGGCGGCAGGTTCGGTGGAATCTCGATCCCGTTACGATCCCGCAGAACCCCTTCTCGCCCGTCGCGACGATGGTCAATGCATCGTGCTGCGGGGCCGTTGTAGCGGCCTGGTCCCACGGTGCCCGCATCTAGGGTCATGATCATCGGGCGTCGTCACGTCTAGTCCAACAAGAGAGTCATTTGTCTTTGAGATACTGCGTCACTTTTTTTACTGATGAACCGACCGCGCGCACTGCACCGGCTAGCTGCTGTCCAGAGACGTCAAATTTCTTTTTCCAGTATTCCATTTCGTAAGGCTCACTCGTGTTAATACGAGTTCGGTCCCGATAATCGCGCTTGGTCTTGTCATCTACCATTTCGACTCCTTTCTTTGTCTTGGCGGCTTCTAAGTCGTGGATGGCCGGGGCAAGCCCGGCCATGACGCGCGATGTGAAGCAGCTGATTAAGAGTCAGCTGCTGCTGCTTCACCAACTGAGCTAATCACGAACACCCCGTCGTGCTTCCGCACGTGTCGCACTTCATGCAGGTGCCGTTGCGCACCAGCGTGAAGTTCGAGCACTCCGAGCACATGTCGCCCTCGTAGCCTTTGGCCTTGGCTTCGGCGCGGCGCTCGGCCTTGCTTGGCGCTGCGGCCTGCGCTGTGCCGGCCTTGCTCCATTGCTGCTGCTCCAGCCGCTCGGTCGGCGAGAGGTCCTGATCGACCTCCTGCTTCAGCGCGGTCGCGCCTTCCAGCGTGTCGCCCACGCGCGAGGAGGAGAGGGCGGTGACGCGTGCGCCGCCGGATGGCGCGCTGTCGCTGCCGGATGCCACAGATGTCGCGCCGCCGCGCATGACGACGAGGTTGTCGGTGCGCGAGCGGGTCAGGCCCTTCGACACATACTTCGTCGCCTGCTGACCCTCGGGCTCCTTGCCTTCCACGATGCCCTTGCCGAGCGCATCGAAGTTCGACTCGGAGGGATCGACGTGACCGAGATCGAAGCGGCCCATGTAGCTGACCGCGAGCTCGCGGAACACATAGTCGAGGATCGAGGTCGCGAACTTGATCGAGTCGTTGCCCTGCACGGGCCCTGCGGGCTCGAAGCGGGTGAAGGTGAAGGCGTCGACATATTCTTCCAGCGGCACGCCGTACTGAAGTCCCAACGAAACCGCGATGGCAAAATTGTTGATGAAGGAGCGCAGCGCCGCGCCTTCCTT
>JBQCIZ010000560.1:0-2723 GCA_051953235.1 Nitrobacter sp.
AAGCCTGAGGACTCGTCCATGGTGCGGGCATCGTCGCCGCGCACGAACGGCTCCAGCATCACATCCTTGCGCGCATCGGAAATGCCGGGGCCGTCGTCCTCGATCTCGATCGTCGCGGTCTGCGCCGCTATGCGGAGACGGATCGTGACATCGGCGCCGAAGCGCACCGCGTTTTCGACGACATTGGTGATCGCGCGATGCAGATCGTCGGGCCGCGCGACGATCATCGCATGCGCCGGACCGTCGTAACCGACCTTGTGGCCCATATCGATGAACTGGTCGACGATCAGTTGCAGGGTGGTGGCGATATCGACCAGCGTGACCGATTCCAGCCGGCGGTCGTTGCGCAGGAACGACAGCACCGCCTCCAGCATCGACCGCATCTGATCGAGATCGCGCAGCATATGCTGGCGATGGGTTTCGTCCTCGATGAATTCCGAGCGCAGCCGCAACCGCGTGATCGGCGTTCGCAGATCGTGGCTGATGGCGGCGAGCATCCGGGTGCGATCGTCGATCAGGCCGGTAATGCGGTCGCGCATGCGGTTCAGCGCCTTGGCGACTGAGCGGATTTCCTCGGGACCGCGTTCGGGGAGGGGAGCGGCAGTGCCCTTCAGGCTGAAGTCCTCGGCGGCCTTCGCGAACGACGACAGCGGCGCGGTCAGCGCGCGCGCCGCCCACAATCCGAGCAAGGTCAGGCTGATGGCTGCGAACAGGAGCGTGGCCATCCACGGTCCGCCCCAGAAACGGCGCGGCGGCCGGCCCGGCAAGAGCCGCGCGGAAATTTTCGCACCGTCAGGCAGGACCACACCGACGCTGCCGGCCAGCTCACCGCGCAACGGAAACATCCGATAGCCGGCGCCGAGGTGATGACGGAGAACGTAAAAGATGCGGGTGTCGGGTTCGGTGGCCGTGGCATCGGTCTCGGGCGGCAGCATCCTGAGGTCGAGTTGAGGAAAGGTCCGGGTCAAGTCGGTCAACAGCCGTGGCCGGTCTGCAGGCGCGGCCGTTCCGAGAATCTGGATCGCGGCGATGAACTGGCCGTGCCCGTGATCGATCATCGGATCGGGCGCGTCTGGCCGGTGCAGCCAGAAGATCGTGGTGACGATCAGATGCAGCGCGATGATGGAAACCACCACCAGCGCCGCGATCTGGCCGCTGATGCCGCGGAGATTCAATGGTCCGGGAAACTTCATGGCAGGCCGCTCACGTTCTCGCAGGCGATCGCCTGCGGCCTCATGCCGGTTCGACCACCGGCGTAAACATATAGCCGCCGGCGCGAACCGTCTTGATCATCGTGGCCTGCGCCGGGTCGGTCTCGATCTTGCGCCGGATGCGGCTGACCAGTACGTCGATGCTGCGTTCGAACGATCCGGCGTTTCGGCCTTGGGTAAGGTCGAGCAAGCTGTCCCGCGAGAGCACCCGGCCCGGACGCTCGCAGAACGCGCGCAACAGATCGAACTCCGCGCTGGTCATCGCGACGCGGGCGCCCTCCGGATTGCGCAATTCGCGCAAGCGGAGGTCGATGCGCCAGCCCAGAAAGGTCAATGCGCTGGCGCCGCGCATGGCGCTCGCGGTGAGGGCGCTCGCCTGACGGCGCAGTACCGCGCCGATGCGCGCCAGCAGTTCGCGCGGGTTGAAGGGTTTTGCGAGATAGTCGTCAGCGCCCATCTCAAGTCCGAGAATGCGATCGACGTCTTCGCCGCGTGCGGTCAGCATGATGATCGGCACTTCCGATTCCGCCCGCAGCTTGCGGCAGAGGCTGAGCCCATCCTCCCCCGGCAGCATGACATCGAGGATCACGAGGTCGACGCGGCGCTCGGCCATCGTGCGCTGCATCTCGTTGCCGTCGGAGGCGGTGACGACGTTGCAGGAATTGGTGCGCAGATAGCGCGCGATCAGCGCGCGCGTTTCGCGGTCGTCCTCGACGACGAGGATGTTGGGAGATGCGGTGGCCATGACGATCTTTTCTCCCGGATTCGCGGGACGATGCAGCAGAATTTTGTTTCGAATTGTTTCCAGGGTGGAGTGGGCAACACAACGCAACGCCTTGAAACGTCAATAAAAAGGCTTCCTTAAGGCCGAAAAACCTAGCATCCGCAGTGTTCTCGATCATCCCATTCCGGAGCCTGTCATGACGTCCATCTCTGCCGCCAGTAACTCCGCGTATCAGTCCCCGCTTCAACGTTTACAGGACGAGCTTCAGTCCGAAGTCTCCTCCGGCGCCATCAGTTCATCCGATCAGGATGCGCTGTCATCCGCGCTGACCGATATCGATTCGTCCCTGCAAGCCGGTCAGTCGTCATCGGGTAACGGCGGTACGCGGCCATCGCCCGACGACATCCAGTCGAAGATCAATGACCTGATCTCCAGCGAAGTGTCGAGCGGCAAGCTCACCAGCGATCAGGCGGCGGAATTGCAGAAGGTGTTTTCCAATACATTCGCGAGCGGCGGTCCCGGAGGACCGGACGACGCGGGCGCCCCCGGCGGCGTGGGCGGTGCGCCCAGGGCCGGTGGTCATCACCATGGCGGCCACGGCGGCGCGAAAGGCGCATCGTCGGCGGATGATTCCTCCAGCACAACCGACGCCAGCGATCTTCTGCAGCAATTCCTCCTGTCCCTGAAGGATTCCCAATCGTCGTCCGCGACCGGTTACGACGCCAGCGGAGACAGCAGCGGCAGCAGTACGGCTTCGGCGCTGCTCGTCGACTACCAGAGCTGACGCC
>JBQCIZ010000561.1:0-4292 GCA_051953235.1 Nitrobacter sp.
CGGTTCACGCAGCGGTGCCATGCACCGGCTGGGTGACGTCGTCGAGGTTCGTCTGGTAGAAGCTGCCCCTGTCGCCGGCGCGCTGCGGTTCGAGCTTCTGTCCGAAGGCCATATCGGGCGCGGCAACCGGCGGACGCGCAATGCAAGCGACAAAACGGAATCGCGAGGTTCGCGGGCCGGACGGGCTCCCAAATCATTCGCGGCCAAGGCAGGCCACACATCGCGCAAGGCCAAGCGCAAATCCGGCAAAGGCAATGCCGGCAAACCCAAAAAGGGCAAACGATGACTGCGCAAATCGATACCGCCGACACCGCGACCAAGGTCTGGACCCGCGAGAGTGTGCAGGTTGAGAAGCGCGATGCCTGGACCGCCATGAAGCGCGGTTTCCGGTGCCGCTGCCCGCGCTGCGGTGAAGGCAAGCTCTTCCGTGCCTTTCTCAAGGTCGCCAATAATTGCTCCGAATGCGGGCTGGATTTCACGCCGCATCGCGCCGACGACCTTCCTGCTTATCTCGTGATCGTCATCGTCGGCCATATCGTGGTGCCGCTCGCGCTGTCGATCGAAACCAATTTCGCTCCGCCGGTTCTGCTGCAGCTCGCGATCTATCTGCCTGTGACGCTGCTGCTGTCGTTGTTGTTGCTGCAGCCCGTCAAGGGCGCGGTGGTTGGATTCCAGTGGGCGTTCCGCATGCACGGGTTCGACGAGAATTTTGTCGACGATCATCCAATTTGACGAACTCTTCAGCGGCCATTCAAACAAGAAACTATCGGGAGCGACATGACTGAAACGGTGCACCAACCTGTCCAGGAAGCCAGCCACCACCCTTATCGCCGCCCCAGGGACGCCGCCACGCTCATTCTGATCGACCGCAGCGCTTCGACGCCGAAAGTGCTGGTCGGCAAGCGCCACGACAAGGTGGTGTTCATGCCGGGCAAGTTTGTCTTTCCTGGCGGCAGCGTCGACAAGACCGACAACAAGGTGCCGGTCGCGGCCCCGATTCCGCGAGAACTGGAAGCCAATCTTCTCAAGGGCAGCCCGAAGACACCTCTCGCTCGTGCGCGATCGCTGGCGATCGCGGCGATCCGCGAAGCCTGCGAAGAGACCGGCCTGTGTCTGGGCCGCAAGACCGGGGACACTGTCGCAAAACTGACCGGCGTGTGGCAACCATTTGCCGATGCCGGCTTGCTGCCCGATCCGTCCGGCCTCTATCTGATCGCGCGTGCCATCACGCCGCCGGGCCGGGTACGCCGCTTCGACACTCGCTTCTTTACCGCAGATGCCTCAGCGATCGCTCATCGCGTCGAGGGTGTGATCCACGCCGATGCCGAACTGGTCGAACTAGTCTGGGTCGAACTCGGCTCGGAGTCACTCGCCGACCTGCACCCGATGACGAAGAACGTGCTTCGCGAGTTGCATACTCGCCTTGCCACCGGCCCGCTGCGCCACGATGCGGACGTGCCGTTCTTCCATTTCTACGGCGGCAAGATGCAGAAGGATATTTTGCCGGGCTCAGTGTAAGCGGTTCGTGCCCGTGCTTGTCACGGGCATCCACGTCTTTTTCGTCGATGCAGGGAAGACGTGGATGGCCGGAACAAGTCCGGCCATGACAAATTGGGGCAACCAATTCCCCTACGCCCAAGCCTAAAATCGCAACGATCTTCTATTCAGCCGCATGGCGTGAGCGCCCTGCCCGCCCTATCTGTTGATTCAACGACATCACATCCGGAAGCAGGGTCATGGCAGCAGCGGCACGTCAACTCAAGCTCGGCGCGTTCATGCGGCCAGTCTCGATCCACACCGGCGCGTGGCGTTATCCGGGCGCCTGGCCCGACGCCAATTTCAACTTCGCCCATCTCAAACGCCTGATCCAAAAGCTCGAGGCCGGCAAGTTCGACGCCTTCTTCATGGCCGATCATCTGGCCGTGCTCAACATGCCGATCGAGGCGCTGAAGCGCAGCCACACCGTGACCTCGTTCGAGCCGTTCACGCTGCTGTCGGCGCTGGCGGCCGTCACCGACAAGATCGGCCTGATTGCGACGGGCTCGACAACATTCGATGCGCCCTATCACGTCGCGCGCCGCTTCGCCTCGCTCGATCATATCTCGGGCGGCCGCGCCGGCTGGAACATCGTCACCACCTCCAACCCCGATGCCGCGCTGAACTTCGGCCTCGACGACCACATGGAGCACGCCGAGCGCTACAAGCGCGCGCGAGAATTCTACGACGTCGTTACGGGGTTATGGGATTCCTTCGCCGACGACGCCTTCGTCCGCGACGTCGAGAGCGGAATCTATGTCGATCCGGACAAGATGCACGTGCTCGATCACAAGGGCAAATATCTCAAGGTGCGCGGCCCGCTCAACATCGCCCGTCCCGTGCAAGCCTGGCCGGTCATCGTGCAAGCCGGTGCTTCCGAAGACGGCAAGCAGCTCGCGGCCGAAACCGCGGAAGCCGTGTTCGCCGGAGGCGGCCACATCAGCGATGCCCAAAAACTCTATGCCGATATCAAGGGCCGCATGGACAGGCTCGGCCGCAATCGCGACCACCTCAAGATATTGCCGGGCGCATTTGTGGTGATCGGCGAGACCGTCGACGAAGCCCGGGAGAAGCGCGCCCTGCTCGATAGCAAAGTGCATTACGCCAACGCCATCGCATCGCTGTCGATCAGCCTCGGCACCGATGCGTCGAAGTTCGATCCCGACGGGCCGCTGCCAGACATTCCGGAGACCAATGCCAGCAAGAGCGGCCGCCAGCGCGTTATCGATCTGGCTGCACGCGACAAGCTGACGGTGCGCCAGCTCGCGCAGCGGCTCGGCGGCTACGGCGGCTCGGCCTTCGTCGGCACGCCGAAAACCATCGCCGACCAGATGCAGGAATGGCTCGAAACCGAAGCCTGCGACGGCTTCAACATCATGTTCCCGTTCCTCCCCGCCGGGCTGGACGACTTTGTCGATAAAGTCGTCCCGGAACTGCAGCGGCGCGGCATCTTCCGCCGGGAGTACGAGGGAGCGACCCTGCGGGAGAATCTGGGGCTCCCGAGGCCGAAAAACCGGTTCTTTGAAGCCTGATTGGGCGAAATCGGGCCGATATGGGTGCCCAAAACCTTGACTTTGGGCGGTTCGAGGCTAGGTTGCGCCCCAACGCGACCGGCCCGCCGGTTGCCATCCGATTCCAGACATTCGAGGGTTGAACATGGCCAAAGCGGTCACCATCAAGGTCAAGCTGGTTTCCAGCGCCGACACCGGCTTCTATTACGTCGCCAAGAAGAATTCGCGCACCATGACCGACAAGATGGTCAAGAAGAAGTACGATCCGGTCGCGCGCAAGCACGTCGAATTCCGCGAGTCGAAGATCAAGTAAGATCGCTTCGCCGGTGACGGATTTTGCGGGGCCCTTCGGGCCCCGTTTTATTTTGCCACGACCAGCGGCGGTGCCGATGGCCGGATCAAGGCGAACGCAACCTGGATGATGCCCGCGCTAAGCCCCACCGCCACGCCGATCCGCCACGCCATATCGTAGGAGCCCATGGCGTCATACAGCACGCCTCCGCCGTAGGCGCCGAGGAAGCTGCCGATCTGATGGCTCATGAAGGCCAGGCCCTGGATCATCGCCTGCCACTTCAGCCCGAACATTTCGGCCACCGCGCCCGCCACAAGTGGGCTGACGCCGAGCCACAGGAATCCCATGATCGCCGCAAACAGTAGCGTGGTTTCCGGTGTCGGCGGCAGGATGAAATACCACGCGAGCGCGATCGATCGCGTGATATACATTCCGCCGAGCAGCGCCAGCTTGTTCCAGCGTTGACCAGCCCAGCCGAAAAACAGGCTGCCGAGCACGTTGAAGCCGCCGATGACGCCGAGCGCCTCCGCGCTCAGCATAGGGTTCATGCCACAGATCGCCAGATAGGACGGCAGATGGGTGGTGATGAAGACGAGTTGCATTCCGCAAACGAAATACGCGCACGTCATCACGATGAATGAGGGATTGGTGAACGCGGTCTTCACCGCGACGCTTGCCGACGTGTTTCCGATCTCGTCGGCGGCCGGTCGGGGCAACGGAATCTTGTCCACTCTGCCGGCGAACCATGCCGCGGGCAGCAGCAGAAGCGACAGGACCACGAATCCGGCAACCCCGATGCGCCAGCCATAGCCTTCACTGAGGACCTGGCCGAGCGGCGCCGCCATCAAAGCGCCAAGCGACCCCGCCGCCGACACCATGCCGAGCACCGTGCTGCGCACGGTCACAGGCACCGCGCGCGTCGTCACCGACATCGCAATGGCCGCGGCCGTGCA